>JAOUGY010000107.1 GCA_029865445.1 Acidimicrobiia bacterium
CCCGGGTGCGGTCGCTGCGGCGGTTGATCAAAATGTATGACACCGAGATCACCAAACTCGACGCCTACATCGCTGCCGAGTTCAAAGGCCACCCCGGCTACGAAGCAATCCAAGCCATCCACGGCGCCGGCCCCGTACTCGGTGCCATCTTCACCGCCGAACTGGGCGACGTCACCCGCTTCAAGTCTGCGAAGCATGTGTGTTCGTGGGCCGGGTTGACACCGCGCCACCGCGAATCCGACACCAAGGTGCAGCGGGGGTCGATCACCAAACAAGGTCCGCCGTTGCTGCGGTGGGCGGCGATCGAGGCGGTATCGAAGAACCACGGCGGGGATGCCATCAAGCAGCACTATCAGCGGGTGGCGGAACGCCGCGGCAAGAACAAGGCCCGGGTCGCCGCGGCACGCAAAGTCCTCACGCTTGTCTACTACGGGCTACGTGACTACGAGATCCGGAGCCTCGCTCCGCCCGAGGCAGCGTGACTGGCGGACGTGGTCAGGTGGACTGCGAGCTCGGTATCGGCATGGCCCCCCACTGAAGGCGTGGCCGACTTATGTGATTGAGCCCAGCCCTGACCTAGGCCGAACAGCTCCATGCCACCCCCGAGCCGATCGGGGCGTGGCGGAGGCATGACCTCTGCACACCCCAGTGTTGCATCCCGCACCAGCCGAAACCCGGAGCCGGCAGACCACGATCGCACCCAACCCAACCCGTCATCCACGACGGCTAAGCCGCCGCCGCTCACACGCGTCCCGAGACACCCGCATCGAACGAAAACGCCTCTTGACAGGAACCCCGCGCGTGCCTACCCAAAAGCCTAGATATACACCCCAGCGTTGGTATATACTGCTCGGTATGAGCAAGCATCTGGTCGATATCGACGAACAGGCACTGAGCGCAGCTCGTGCCGAGCTAGGCACCGCCACGATCAAAGACACGGTCAACGAAGCGCTCCGCATAGCTTCGGCAGGCCGGGACCCCCGCGTCACCGAGGCGCTCGACGTGCTGGCGAAGGCCGATCTCGTTGACCGGGCCGAGGCATGGCGGTAGGCCATCTCCTCGACACGAGTGTGTTGACCCGGCTCGGCGCACCGTCGGTGCGGGCGGTGGTCGAGCCGCTGGCAGCGATCGGGCATGCGGCCCGCGCTGGGATCAGCGACCTCGAGATCGGATACTCAGCCCGCAATGCGGCTGAGTGGGACGAACTCCTCGGAGCTCTCGACGCCTTCGAACTGGTGGATACGACCACCGAGCACATCCAGCGGGCCCGCCAGGTGCAACGCATGCTCGCTGCCATCAGCCAACGCGGCCGCAAGATCCCTGATCTCCTCGTGGCCGCCGCTGCCGAACAAGCCGGCTACACCGTGCTGCACTACGACGCCGACTTCGACCTGATCGCGTCAGTCACCGGACAACCCTGCCAATGGGTCGTGCCGCCGGGCACTGTCGATTAGCCACCCTGGAGCCGCACTCGTACGTGCCGATCCCGAGCACTCTGTGGAATGCGTGTTCTTGAACCCGATTTGGCGATCGGTGCGGAACATCGAGAATGTAGAGGTGCTGCCCTTTGGACCGTTGTTCGCAACAGACTTGTCGGTGATCGAGATTGAAAGGCTGGGCGCGTCCGTTGCACATGAAGACACTCGAGGTATTCGGACGTGGGATCACACTCGCCGGCGTTTCCTCCGCTGGGAGGCGGAACAGGTGACTCCGCTCTCGGAGAGTCTCAGTCCGCTGGACCGACAGCCCACTCCCGATGATCTACCCCTCGACGGCTGGCTGGCCGCATCGCTGGATTGCCGGGCGGTTGCTGCTCTCAGCCTCGATCGATTGGTCGTCGCCTTTGCAGGAACACAGACCTTGGACTTGCCGTGTTCCCCGGGGTGGCACGGCCGAGACGTGATCGGAGCGGTGGCCTTCCCGTGGGCGGATCCTCGGGCTGTTGCCATCATTCCAACTGAGGACCCCGCCACGCATCGAATGCTGATTATCGACACCGAAACGGGCGGGTTCGATCATGACGTGGTGTTAGACAGCGATCATCCAGCCGGGTTCACTATCTACGGCCATCCAATCGGTCAGGGGTTCGTGGTTGAGGCCGGTCGGGGACAGGATGGAACCGATCTGTGGTCTGTGCAGGCATCCGAGGGTCGGATCAATGTGACTTCCTCCGGGACCTGGCAGCGGGTCTTCGCCGATTTCTCACCCGACGGGACCGAGATCCTGACCACCCCGCACTACGGAGATGATCTCGAGATCTTCTCGTGGCCCGACTGGACGCCCCGAGCGGCAGTGTCCGCTGATGCGGTCTTTGCGAAAGACGGCAACGACCCGGTCGATCGTTTCGACTTCTTTGCCGCCTACCTGACGCCACATCGCATCCTCGCCAAGTCCACCGAATATGGTGGGATGGTCGTCATTGACCGACAAGCCGGGACCCCACAGCAGCGCCTTTCCCTCGCCGGTCTCGCAGCGGACGAGGACGGTGTTACTCCGATCCAGTCATTCGCGCTGCTTGGCGGCGCGCACCTCCTCACCTGGTCATGGGAACAAGGCACATCGAGCATGGACATCTGGCCACTGCCCGAATCCCTCTGATTCTCAACGTCAACATCACCCGCCCCATACGTGCCGATCTCGGACACTCGGTGAGATGCTCGTTTCTGCCCGGGATCTGGCGATCTGTGCCGGGTCCGGGGGGTCAACCGTGCGCGGATCGACGGCGAGTACTCGGCAACGGCGTGCAAGTGGACTGGACCGCCGAAGTCGAAGTGGGAGCGGTCAACCTCGCCTTCGAAGCAGGAGACCTCTCACAATGGACCCCGTTCGCCACCGACCCGCTATTGACCGGATTCGAGGTCAGACCCGACGGAGCCGCCGGCAGCACCGACCCCTACGCCGCCCCACATCATCCTCAACGACGGCACCTCCGGACCAGCCCACCACCTGGAAGCTACACGTCAACGTCCGATACGACGGCGAGGACAGCCCCGAGGTCGCAGAACTACTGGCACCGGTCGGTCAGGCGCTCGAAGCGGTCGACAGCCCTTGACCACCCCAGCAGGAAACGCCCGGCATCGTTTCCACCCACCCCGCGAGTCGGGCTGCGTCCTGGCGGCGTTCATCATGGTGCCTGTCGAAGAACGTGGCTGACATGAACAATGGCGACATGAACTGCGCGGGATCTGGTGTTCGGCGCTGGTGAGTTGAGGTCGAGGACAGTGAGCAACGCGACGTCGACCCCCCCGACAGTTGGCCCGTAAGCACTGCGCCCGCCGGACGCGACGGATGCGTCTGGCAGGAATCACTTGACGCACGTACAGGCAACCACAACAATCTGCCTGTACGTACGGCAAGGCTGTCCGCTCGAGTCACCATGGCTCGCTCGGGAGGATTCGCCGAGGAAGGGGGAATCGAATCGCCTTTGTGGGGAGAGTTCGTGAGCGCTCGAAGCATCGGACGCTCCAACCGATGAAAGGCATTCGTATGAAGCGTGCACTGGTAGCAATCATGTTGGCGTTGAGTGTCCTGATGGTTCCGTTGTCAGCGTCGGCGCATAGTGCGGTGGGGCACAGTCACTTCACGCAGGCACTCCCTGCTGGGACTGGCAATGCCCTTTGGGGGGATTACTTCACCACGAACCAGAGGACCAACATCACCGTCGCCCTCAGCGTCAACACGCGTGACGTCTCGATCAGGGTGAGGTTCTGCAACGGGCAGAACGGGAGCTGGCTCACGATCGCGGCCAACGACCACACCACGAAGACGTTGGCCACCAACGTGTTGGACAACACGTGCTTCCGGCTCGAGGCGGGTGCTGTCGGCTTGAGCGGCACGACCATCACCGGGGTGACGAACTACTAGCGTGATCTGGTCGGGGCGGAGGGTCCGCTCCGACCAGAGGACCGCTGTTGTGATGGTTGGGTTTCAGCTTCGCCGTCTCACGCGTGGTGCGTGGTCGTGGGTGCTCCCCGTGCTCGTGTTCGGGTATCTGACGGTGCGGGTGATGATGCGGGCACCTTGGTCGAATGGACCCGGCGAGACGCTGGGTTGGTATGACGTCATCCAGGCCGAGCTTCTCCCGGTGGCGGTGCTGGTGCCGGTGTACGCAGCGTTCGTGGTCGGTTCGAGGATCGCCTCTGATTCAGCGGGGTTTGGGGCTCTTTCCTGTGTGCGGGGTCGGAGTGCTTTCTCGTATGTCGCGTCGATGGTGGTTGCCGGATGGCTGGTGGTGGTCGGTGTGATCGGGAGTCCGATAGCGGGGGCGACGGTTGTGAGTTGGATGGTTGCTCCCGCTGTGACTTCGAACAGCCCGGCGCCGCCGCTTCCTTCCGGGTTCCCAAGCGACACGTTCGGCGTGATCGTATCGATCACTGGGGCTGTCGTGGCGGGCGCGGTCTTCTATGTGATGTTGGGCGCGGTGGTGGGTTTGGTGGTTCGCCGCGCCGCCCTTGTCCCGGTGGTGGTGGGTGCGTTTCATTTGGTTGTGTCGTTTGCTGCACCACCGCGGTGGTCTCCGTACTCAAACATGACGCTGGAGGTCGGAACGCTCACCGTGCAGTCGGTGCTGTTGGCGTGGTTGGCGGTAACGGCGTTGGGGGCCATCGCCTTGTCGGGTCTGGCGAGGAGGCTCGTGACGTGAGCGAGGTTGTTCGGTTGCGTGGGATCCACAAGACGATCAAGGGGAGGCCGATCCTGCGCGACATCGAGTTCGAGGTGGGTGCGGGTGAAGTGGTGGGGATCATCGGGGCGAACGGGGCTGGGAAGACAACGCTGCTTCGCATCATCTCGGGCCTGTCCATCGCAACGGGCGGCACCGTCGAGGTCAGCGGGATGCCTGTGGATGGACGGACAAGGCTCCCGCGTTCGATTGGGGTCATGACGGAGCGGCCCGGGTTCGTCGAGGGTGTCTCGGGGACGAGAAACCTTTCGTATCTGGCATCCATCCGGGGGGTGATCGGGGTCGAACAGATTGCCGGCGCGATCCGGCGATGCGGCCTCGACCCTGATGATCCGCGGGCCGTCGCCAAGTATTCGCTTGGGATGCGTCAGCGGCTCAACCTGGCTCAAGCTCTGATGGAGAACCCGGAACTGGTGATCCTGGACGAACCCACCAACGGTCTCGACCCGCTGGGTGTCCGCGATGTCAGACGGATCATCGCCGAGACCGCTGCCCAGGGGGCAGGGGTGCTGCTGGCCAGCCATCTCCTCACCGAAGTCGAACAGGCCTGCGACCGGATCCTGGTCATCGATCGGGGTCAGATCCGCAGGAGCGTCAGCGGGTCTGAGCTCCGAGACGAGGCTTCGGCGTTGCTGATCGAGGTGGCCGAACCGGCCCACGTCGGGATCATCTTCTCCCGCTACCCGGACAGCAGAATCGACCCTGGATCGGACGTTATCGTCACGGTCCACAGGCCCGAGCCGACGCCAGAGGTGATACGGAAGCTGGTAATGGATGGGGTGGCGTTGCAGCGCGTCCAACCGGCTCGCGCCAGCCTGGAACATATCTTGTTCGAAGCCATCGAGCACCGACAGTGATCTGGCGCACCGTCCGGATCGACATCCTGGAAGCAATCCGCCCCCGGCGCATCGGGCTCGCAGCCGGGATCTTCGCTGCGGTGGCAGCCACCATGGGGAGGACCGTCCGCGCACCCCTCGACGGCCCGCCACCCAACCAGTGGGACGTAGCCTTGGACCTTGCCGCCGACTTGAGATGGGTGGTATGGATCGTGGTGCCGATGGTGGCAGGGCTGTGCGCGGCTCACATCACCGGCGGGCGTGACATCGACAGATCGGTCGTCACCCGTCTTGGATCGAAGGCCACCTGGGCGTTGACAAGGGTGGTCAGTATCGCCGTCGTGTCCACGCTCTACACCACACTCGCCGTCTCCGTGTCGGCCATCGTGGCCATCGCCTTCACCGAGCCGTCAGTCGGTTACAGCGCCTACGCCCGACTCCCTCTACAAGAGGTCTCAGCCGCCGCAGCCGGCAAGCTGTATGAGCTGCCATCCGGGCCGTCTCCGGTGCTGCTCCTCGCGCTCATATCCGTGACGACCGGCATCGCAATCGGTGCCTACACGTCGATCACCAGCCTCATAGCCACCATGGCTTGGCCCCGCCCATGGGTACCCGCGGTGGCGGCCATAGGAGGGGTGCTGCTCCTGTGGCGGGCCGGCACAGCCGTCTGGAACCCGCTCGCTCACCTCCTCTGGCCCCTCCACGGACCGAACGCCACCGGCTCTGTCATCCCGTGGGCCGCAACAGCCGTCGCCCTCGCCGTCGAATACACCGTTGCGGTCGTAGCCGCGCGATTTCTCATCATCAGGAGAGACCTGTGACCCGTTCCCACCTCGCGCCCGTGTTCATCGCCTTGACCATCGTGGCCGCATGCTCCAGCGGCGAGCCCGGCGACTACATCGCCGAAGCGTGCACCCACCAACGCGCCTTCCTCCAAGAGGCGAACTCCCCCCACGACGACACAATGGCCGCACTCGACCAAGACGTCGAGACCGCCGCCTCACTCGGGCAAGAGCAATCCGCCGACCAGTTGGCAGACGTCGCACAAGCGGCACGAGACGGCGACACCCAGAAGGTGCAAGAGTTCATCGACCGCAACTGCCCGCCAGCCCCATAGCCGGCCGGCCTCACTCGTCGGGTCCGATGTTCCGGTTAGACGACATCCTCGAGTTCGAACCAGGCATACGAAACGAGCGCCGCATGGAGAATCTCGTCACGGTGAGCCTTCAAGTACTCCACGTCACTGCCTCCCACAGGAGCCCAGATCCCGCCGACAGCAGCCAGCGCTCGTAGCCGGTCCTTCGGCGGCTGCTGACCACGACCCGCCATGGCACCGATCAGTGCTTCGTTCACTTCGTCCAGACACGACCCGTACCCCAATCCTCGAATCGCCTGATCAGACTCAATCCATCGGGCAGCGGCGTGATGATCAACCAACACGTCGAAGATCCGGCCAGCGAGGCCCCACGCGCCGTGAGGCCATCCCGACACAGGCGACTCCGCGACGGCCCGCTCCAACTCGTCGAACACTGGACCAAGGATCTCAGCTGCCAATAAGTCCTTGGAAGGGAAGTAGAAGGTGACCGCCGCCTTCGACACCCCTACCCGGCTCGCGATCACCGACACCGGTGTTCCGTCGTAGCCACGCTCCACGAACAGTTCGAGCGCCTCCTCGACGATCAGCGATCTTCGATTCCCACGAGATGACACCGACGGACGTTATCACTTGCCGTCCGTACAGGCGGCCACCAGTGGGTCGATCCGGTCGCCGACCCAGGGCACAAGCCGCATGCGCGAGGCGGCGCCCGCTCCTCCACCGCTTCGCGCCCGTGCAACGCCCAGATCACCACACGCCAGGACCACTAACACGCACTCCGTCCCGAGCCGAACCGGCAGTTCCGTGCGGGAGCCGCCACCACCGAGCGTGGCGGTCGAGTGAACGCCTCGCTCGGTCGTAGCGCATCGTGGTGCGCGGGTCGGCATGTGGCGCCGCCTCCTGGACGTCACGAAGAGCGACGCCGATCCACCAACGGCACCACTACCAAGCACCGGCTGGCGAACTCACGACGACGGCAACTGGTCCGGCGACTGCCCCTGGTGGTGGTCACGTCGGTGCTCCCCTACCGATATCAGGACCGCAACCCTCCGCGGCCGCCAATCTCGACTGAGATGCGTGCGTTGACCATCACTGCGTGACGCCGAGTGTTGACCCGACCGAAGGGCGCAGCCGGTGGCGCTGCCCCGTTCATCTCAAGCGGGCGACCGCGACCACGCCGAATAGGTGATCTTCGAGATCGGATTGAGCTTGCTGTAGAGCCTGCTCCCGGCAGAGCCTTCCGGGCCGGATCCGATGTAGATCTCCCTTCCCCCGAGCCGAGCCTGCGCCGCGAAACAAGTGAGCACGACGGCGCGCCCGAGGCCATTGCCCTGGAAATCGGGGTGAGTGGCAACCGGGTCGATGCTCCCCACCCCCGAATGGGCATCGACCGTGCCACGGCAGTACGCGGCGATCCGACCGCCGGAGGCACGAGCGACGATGTTGAGATCGCCCCGGTAGCCGGGGTTGCGAGCGAGGCTCTCCAGCACGGCGACTCTGTCCGCTTCTCCACCGAAGGCGCCTTCGAGGCACCGTGCGATCTCGGGGTAATCCGACGCGCCGTGCACGGTGTCGATGATGAACGCTTCGGGCACGGTCGGGAGGTCGCCGAGCTGGGTGACGTCGAAGCCCCACCCCATCTCAGCCACATCACCCTTCTCGAAACCGTGAGCGGCGAGAACTTCATGCAGCCACGTGGCCTCGTCGGACGGGAGGAAGATCGATGGGCGCGCTCCGCGTTTGTCGAGCAGCCACGTCAATCCGAAGTCGACCAAGTCTGCATTCTCGGTCGAAGTGAGGATGCAGTGGTCTTCGGCACCTCCCTCTGCGATCACCAGAGCGGCGATCTCGTTGCTGCGCCTGATGACCGTGCCGTTCCGAGCGAAGAAGCCCGGTTCACGCAGGATGTTGCCTCCCCATCGCCAGTCGAGAAAACGGCCTGTTTCCCACCCCCAGGTGTGTTCTGCGAACGGGTTGGCCGACCGAAGAAACCGAATGGCGTCATCGAGGTGCTCGTCGGTGAGCGGCTGGGTCGTGATGCTCATTTCGGTCCTTTCGGTGCACCTGCATGTGGCCCAACGGGGCTGGAACCGGCCCAATGCCAGAAATGGCACGGGCCACGTAGTGCGGATCACTCGAGGGTATCCGGACCGCGGCACCGGGTGCCGGGCATTTCGGACCGCGACCCCTGAGTCACGGCATCATGGCCGGGGCGAAACCGCCCCCGGTGCTCCTGCGGGCGCTCTTCCTATGATCCGGCGAGCCGGCGACCGGCGGCGTCCAGACGTGCGAGCACCGACTCGCTGCCGAGAGCGGCCATCGACTCGAACAGCGGTGGGCTGACCACCGACCCCGTCACGGCCACCCGAAGCGGCTGGAGGCCCTTCCTGGCTCCGATCTCCAGGTCCTCCAGCATCCCCCGAAGGGCGCCTTCGATGGACTCGGTGTCCCAGGTGTCGAGTCCGGACAGCCGGGACGAGGCCGCGGACAGCACCTCGGCGACGCCTTCTTTGTCCATGACCTTCGCCCACGAGTCATCGTCGGCCGCGACCTCCTCGAACAGGAACCGCACCTGGTCGGGAATGTCGACCATGAACTTGGTTCGCTCCTGCACCAAGCCCGAGATGGACCTGAACCGCTCCCAGTCATCGGCGGCGAGCGACCGGCCCATCGACCGTTCGATCTCGGTCCGGGCGCCTGCCTCGAAGTCCTCCGGATCCTGGGCGCGGATGTACTCGCCGTTGATCCATGCCAGTTTGTCGAGGTCGAAGACGGCCGGGTTCTTGGAGACGTCGACGAGGTCGAAGCTCTCGATGGCCTCGGCAACGGTGAAGACGGTGCGGTCGGCGCCGATCGACCAGCCGAGGGTGGCGAGGAAGTTCATCATCGCCTGCGGGAGGTACCCACCCTCCCGATACGCCCGCAACGACGTGTCGCCATGTCGCTTCGATAGCTTCTTCCCGTCTGGGCCAAACAGCAGCGGCAGGTGGGCATAGGTCGGAACCGAGCCCCCTATGGCCTTCGTCAACAGGATGTGTTTGGGCGTCGATGGGAGCAAGTCCTCGCCTCGTGCCACATGGCTGATCCGATAGTCGACGTCGTCGGTCACCGATGCGAGGTGATAGGTGGGGACACCATCGGAGCGCAGGATCACGAAATCGTCCACCGCCCCGGCCTCGAAGCGCATGTCACCGCGAACCATGTCATCGAACTCGACGGGGGCGTCCTGGGGAACCGAGAAGCGGATGGGCCCGGTTGTGGCCGGTGTGTCAGGCCGCCGGATGTAATAGTTGGGGTGGCGTTTCTCCGATTGGGCGACCTTCCGCAGTTCTTCGAGTTCTTCGGGGCTGCGGGGGTCGTGATAGGCGAGGCCGCGGGCGACGAGATCGTGCGCCACCTCGCGGTAGTGGTCGAATCGATCCGACTGGCGGTAGGAGCCGTGGGGTCCGCCGACGTCCACCCCTTCGTCCCAATCGAGCCCAAGCCAACGGAGCCCGGCTTTGATGTCGTCCTCGTACTCGACGTCGGAACGCTCCACATCGGTGTCGTCGATCCGGAGGATGAACGTTCCCCCGGTGTGGCGCGCGTACAGCCAGTTGAACAGGGCGGCCCGGATGTTGCCCACGTGGACGTATCCAGTGGGCGACGGGGCTATCCGAACGCGGACGCTCATCGGCGGTTCCTCTCAGGCTCTGACGATTCGATTGAACAACGACCCGATCCCGTCGACTTCGGTCTCGACCACGTCTCCGGGGGCCACCGGTGCGGCTCCCGGAGGAGTGCCCATCAGTACGACGTCTCCGGGCAGCAGGGTCATGACGGTACTCACGAAGGCGAGGATCTCTGCGACTCCGAAGATCATGTCGGAGGTGAACCCGGCCTGGCGGACGTCGCCGTCGACCCGACTGATGATGGCGAGCCGCTCCAGCGGGTCGAGTTCCGTTTCGACGGCAGGCCCCAGGGGGCAGAATGTGTCGTACGAGCGGGCACGGCTCGACCTGGCCTCGGACCGTTCGATGTCGGCGGCCACCATGTCCGACGCCGCCGTGTACCCGAAGATGTACTGGGATGCATCCTCGGCCCGTATCGCCCGCGCCAGACGTCCCACGATCACAGCAAGCGACGCCTGGTGGACGAGTTCGGACGTGGCCGGCGGATGAACGATCGGCGCATTCGGCCCGGTGACTGCCGTAGCCGGCTTCAGTGTGATGAGCGGATCGGATGACAGCTGGGCGGCGCCATCGTCCTCCGTTTCGAGGAAGTTGGCATCGACTGCGATCACCTTGGAAGGCAGGACGGGCGCGAGCAGTTGGACATCTTCCCATGGAACGACCGTCTCGGTGGCCTCCCACGCGAACAGCGGGGAACCTTGGTAGACGGTGACCCCTTCGGCTTCGGCGAGCCCATAGGCGATGTCGTCGCCCGCTTTGAAACGAACGATCTTCACGAGGAGAGCAGCGCTCTTCTCAGATCATCGGGTTTCGCGGCCAGCATCTCGGGGTCGACGGCAGC
>JAOUGY010000425.1 GCA_029865445.1 Acidimicrobiia bacterium
CCCACCAGTTGCCGCGTGTGTCTACCTCCGCCTCGTACCGGCCAGACGCGGTTACCACACAGCCCGGATCGGTAGTCCCTTCGAAGCGGATCACCCGTTCCCCGACGTGCTCGCCGGCGCCCGGGTACGTCACGGCGAGTGCCGGCTTAGACGTGATCGTGGTCGTGTCAACCGGCGCCGGCGTGGTCGTGTTGATCGTTGTGGTCCAAGGCAGGGACGGGGTTGGTGTCTCCGTGGTCGATACAATCGCGGTGGACGTGGTCGCCGCTGGCACAGTGGTCGATGTCGTCGTTGCCGGTGGTTCGACGGTGCCGTTGGAATCACAGGCCACAGCCGACAGGATCAGGATGAGACCGACAGCAACACAGACACGAGGGCTCATCGTCAACCTCGACTCCATTGTCGCACCGTGGCCACCTGATTCCTAGTGACACATGACTCTGCGTGACCCGGGGTCTTGGTCGGTTGCGTGGGTTGATGGACGGCTCGAGCGCAGATCACCAAATCCCGGACACGAACGCCCCCTCCGTCGAGTGTCCGGGATCGGCACGTTGCGCTCGGGGGTTTCGACGTGCTCGGCGGACACGCACGGTGGTCGGACGAGCGACGTCGTAGGGTGCTGCTAATCGGCGCCCAGGGAACAATGCGAGACCAACCGAAGTCTGCGCCCAAGATCATCGACGACGTCGTGGACAGATTGGTCGCCCTTGAACGTGACCGGACGTACCGCTTCCAGGCGACTCGTCGCGCCGACGCGGAGCGATACGTCGCCAGAAGCGGTGCGATCGTGGGATGTTCAGACGACGAACTCAGCGTACGGGAGGCTGTGCTCGGCGGCCGGTATCCGGATGTGTTCCGAGAGTTTCTGCTCACGCTCGGACGGCGCAGCGGACGGCTGTTCCAGGGAAGTGACGTTGGATTCGACCGTCACGACGAACTGGGCCGGTCTGCGGCTGAGCTCCTCGCTGCGGAGGGGAGTGATGAGGCGCTGCCGATCGACGCTGAGGTCTTCTTGGTGCACCAGGGATGCTCGTTCATGTACGTGCGAGCAGTCGGGGGATTCGACAGTCCGGTCTACGGCTTCGTCGAAGGACAAGGCACGGTGAAGGTCGAGAGCGACTCCTTCGCGGCGCTAGTGGAAGCTGAGCTTGCGCTCATGGAAGCCAACGACCGAGCCTCTCGGGATGCCGGCGGAACATGGATTCGAGTCAACCGTGATAGATCCATCACCCAGACATTTCCCTCGAGAGCCTCCGGCGAGCGCCCGCTCGATCATCCCGACGACTACCTCGACTAGGGATTCGCACGCGCACAGACCCACCACCCAGCGTCCAAGAATCCCGCCCCGGATTACCCCCATATCCTCACGTCGTGCTCGGGTCCTTTACTGACCTCTCAACAGGTCGTTGCGTCCCGAAGGGCTCGGCAGGCTTCCGCCATGCGGGCGGGTCCGAGTTGCGTGACCCGCCGCCGGAACGAGTCCTTCGGCAGGGTGTGCAGGTTGTCGAAGTTGGCAATACAGGCAGTTGGTACACCATCGACGTCGGGAGTCAGTTCGAGCTCTGACACGAGACCGCGGGTCACGCGGGTCAGGGCTGCGACGACCACGGAGCCGATCCGATCGGCAACGGGGTCCCGGGTGAGGATGAGTACGGGACGGTCGCCACCAGGAGTCGCGGCGAACCAGATCTCACCCCGTTGCATCGGCCCAGTCCGACCAGTCCTCGGCGGGACCCCAATCGGCGATCTCGGTGAACGCCGCCTCGTCTGCGGTGAGCGGCAGTCTGGTCCACGCATTGATGTCATCCTCGGCACGGAGTCGGACGAGGTGACGATGGAGCGCTTCACGTAGGAGTTCAGAGCGGTCGAGGCCGAGCCGTTCCGCCCATCGCTGCGCGTCGGCGGCTTCTTCATCTTCGACTCGGAAGCTGAGCATCGTCATACGGCAATCATATCGTGTATGACGCCCAGATCAACCAGTCTGTTGCAGTAACGCTCCAGTCGCAGAACCACCCCGAACGGCACGTACGCGCTCGGTTTCGGCGAACCGGTCCCGGAAGCCCACAAGCAGCTCACGCAGACGACCGTTACCCGTCATGTTTGCGCCCCAGTCGACACAAGGGACTCGGAGCAGGCTGCAAACCGAAGAGCAACACGGTCAGCTCTTGTCGCGTGCGAAACGCAGCTCGATTATTGCTCCGTCTCGGCGACCCGTTCGCTTCGCGGCGAACCGTTTGTGAACAGCCTGCCTCGACACCCCCAACCGCCGGGCGATATCCGACCACGACGCACCGCAAGCACGGGCATCGGCGATCCGGGCATCGGCATAGTCGTTGACGAACGCCTCCAGGATCGGAATGTCCTCGACCAGATCCAACGACGTGCTCTCGGCGCTCAGCTCTTGCAGCACCCCGTGGAGTGCCCCTCTGATCCTCGCCTGTCGATCCTCGCTCATCGTCAACCAACCTCTCCGCGGCGACAACGTCAACATACAGTTGACAACCCCACGCTTGTCAACCCACCGTTGACAATTTGTCCACGAGCCGGGCATTCGTCGACGTCCACGACTCGCGAATCACCCCGATCTCCAAGTACGGCGCACGAACACGCATCCCGCCGAGTGTCCGGGATCAGCCACGTCGGATTGCGCTTGGTCAGCGGGGTCGGTAGACGTCCGCCCGGTGGTCGATGTAGATGACACGGACTGTTCGGCTGCCTTCATCGATCTCGTAGACGATGCGGTAGGCCCCAACCCGCGCCGAGTGAAGTCCGAGTAGGCCGCCCCGCAGTGGTTTGCCGACTCGGTGTGGGTTCTCGAGTAGGGGCCCGACAAGGTAGTCCAAGACCGCGAGCGCGATCTTGTCCGGGAGCCGGTCGATGGCTCGCCGCGCATGCCCGGCGACGACCAGGTCCCACGGGGTTTCTGTCACGCCGTCTTGGAGCGAAGCTGGCTGCGCAGCGCCTCGATGTCGTCCTTGGTGACCACGTCGCCGCTGGCGATCGCTGCGCGACCTTGCTGGATCTCGCGCATCGCCGCCGGGTCGGAGAGAATCGCCAACGTCTCTTCGTAAGCCTCCAGG
>JAOUGY010000424.1 GCA_029865445.1 Acidimicrobiia bacterium
AGGACTGTTCGTCGCCCACCACGCACCACCCTTCCGGCTCACCCGCAACCGGGTTGCCGACGCTCTCGTCGACCCCACCAAATTCAACTGGTGGGACCAGATAGGCGACGAACCCACAGTCGAGGGTTCGTTCGCAGATGTCGTCGTGTCGTCCGTCCTGGATGCGATGGTCCAGACCGCGGAGTTCGGCCATACGGTCGAGCCGGAACCGGGGGAGGTTCTGTATGAGTTCACCAACTTCGAACAGGTCGCCCTAGGAACTCGGGACAACGGCTGGATCCTGTGCTTCGAACGGGGCATCGACGGCATGCCGCAGCTTGTCGGCTTGATGAGACGGGGTGTGGTCAACCGGGCCTCACTGGCACTCCAACCAGTCTGACCCCCAGTTTCGATGACACGGCCCTGATTCTTTACTATCCGTCGTGATGAGTCCGCAGACCAACCCAGCCGGAACGACGAGTAGGTGGTCAGAGGCCACTCAGCAGCGCGCCCGAGAGATCATCGCCCGGTACCCGCAGAAGCGGTCGGCCGTCATGCCGCTCCTGTATCTCGCCATGAGCGAGAACGGATGGCTGACCGAGGAAGGGATGGCGGAAGTCGCTGACTGGGTCGGCATCACCCCGGCTCAGGTCCAATCAGTGGCGTCGTTCTACACCATGTACAAGCGCGAACGAACGGGGACGTACCTGATCTCGTGCTGCACCTCGATCTCCTGCATGCTGCTGGGGGGCGACGACATCCTCCATGCCGTCGAAGACGAGTCGGGAGTCCCACACGGCGAAACCGATGCCGACGGAGAGATCTCGGTCGAGCATGCCGAATGCATCGGAGCCTGCGGGGGTGCCCCCGCAGTCCAGGTCAACTACGAGCTGATCGAAGGGCTCACCCCGGAGAAGGCGCGCGAACTGGTGCGATGGTTGCGCTCCGACAAGCCCGAGGTTGTGAACCCCGACGACATGCAGGACCGCTTCGGAGGGCAGCGGAGCTTTGACTGGGCCATTCGCGAGGAGGGCGGGGCCACTGGTCCGTACCCGGCGTTCGGTCCATTTGGCACCGGGAGGGAGTCTTGACCTACCCGCTCTTGATCACCAAGCGGATGACGGAGCATCCCTCCGATTCGCACACCATCGAGCGCTACGAGCGGACCGGTGGCTACGGGGCCGCCCGGAAGGCGATGGGGATGACGAGGGACCAGCTCGTCGAGTCCGTCAAGGAATCGGGTTTGATCGGGCGGGGTGGAGCCGGCTTCTCGGCGGGGATGAAGTGGAGTTTCATGGCCCCGAACCGGCCGTCGTATCTCGTGATCAACGGAGACGAGTCCGAACCGGGGACCTTCAAAGACCGTCAGCTCCTCGAACGCGACCCCCATCAGATGCTCGAGGGCATCATCATCGCCGCGGTCGCCAACGAGGCTCACCACGCCTTCATCTACATTCGGGGTGAGTACCCCAAACCCGCCCGGCGAGTGCAACAAGCCGTCGATGCGGCGTATGCCAAGGGGTATCTCGGATCCGGGATCTTCGGAACCGACTACGACCTCGAAGTGACCGTCCACCTCGGCGGGGGCGCCTACATCTGTGGCGAGGAGACCGCCCTGATCAACTCCTTGGAGGGCCTGCGCGGCGAACCGAGGCTGAAGCCGCCGTACTTCCCGGCCGCCAAGGGGCTGTACATGCAGCCCACCATCGTCAACAACGTCGAGACGGTGTCCAACCTGCCGCACATCCTCGACATGGGTGTCGACGCCTACAAGGCGCTGGGTCACGACGCGGACACCGGTACGTTCATGTTCTCTGTTTCGGGCCACGTCATGAAGCCCGGAAACTATGAACTTCCGCACGGTCTCACCTGGCGGGAGCTGATCTACGACGTTGCCGGTGGGATCCGAGACGGACGCGAGCTCAAGATGTGGATCCCCGGAGGAGCGTCGGCGCCGTGGTTCGTACCAGACGACCACCTGGACCTCGAGATCACGAAGGACGCCACCGGCAAAGCGCTGTCGATGCTCGGATCGGGGGCGGTGGTGGTCATGGACGACTCCACGTGTGTGATCCGAGCCGCCGAGCGACTGGTGCGGTTCTTTGCGCACGAGTCATGCGGACAATGCACTCCATGTCGCGAAGGTACGACGTGGCTGGAGATGATCCTGCGACGGATCGAGTCGGGCCAGGGTCGAGACATCGACGTCGACCTCCTCTTGGACGTCTCCGACAACATCTCGATCGGCCTCGGCTGGCCACCGAAGATGACGACCATCTGCCCGCTCGGCCCATCGGCCGTCTCACCGATCATCTCGATCTCGAAGTACTTCAAAGACGAAGTGATGGCCCATATCCACGGCGGCGGGTGCCCGCTGTGACACGCAGGAGAACGTCGTGACAGAGATGATCAGGATCACCGTCGACGGCAATGAAGTCGAGGTGCCGAAAGGTCAACTGTTGATCCAGGCGGCGCAAGACGCCGGCACGTACATCCCTCGGTTCTGCTGGCACCCGCGCATGAATCCAGTCGGCATGTGCCGGATGTGCCTGGTGGAGATCGAAACCCCTCGCGGTCCGATGATGATCACCGCATGCACCAATCCTGTCGCCGACGGAATGGTCGTCGATACCCAGAACGACACTGTGAAGAAGGCGCAAGAAGGGATCCTCGAGTTCCTCCTGGCGAACCACCCGCTCGATTGTCCGGTGTGTGACAAGGGTGGGGAGTGTCCCCTTCAGGACCAGGCGATGGCGTACGGACCCGGCGAATCCCGGTTCGTCGAAGAGAAGAGGCACTACGAAAAGCCTGTGCCGATCTCGGACCTGGTGCTGTTGGACCGGGAACGCTGCATCCTGTGTGCGCGGTGCACCCGCTTCTCAGACGAGATCTCGGGTGATCCGCTGATCGAGTTCAAGGACCGCGGCAACGCCACTCAGGTGAACACCTTCCCGGACCTGCCCTTCTCCTCCTATTTCTCCGGCAACACCGTCCAGATCTGTCCGGTGGGGGCCCTCACATCGTCCGCCTACCGCTTCCGGGCGCGCCCGTGGGACCTCAAGATCGCAGAGTCGAGTTCTCCCCACGATTCCGCGCAGCCG
>JAOUGY010000426.1 GCA_029865445.1 Acidimicrobiia bacterium
GCACCGGCTCCCCGCACGGGTGAAACTCGTGGCGCTGGGGCTCTTCGTGGTGGCGGTTGTCGCGACCCCGCGCCACCAGCTCTGGGCATTTGCCGTGTACGCCCTGCTGGTGACGATGGTCCTGGTGGTCGCCGAACTCCCGGCGAAGTTCGTGCTGAAACGAATGGGACTGGAGGTCCCTTTCGTGGCGTTTGCGCTGTTCTTGCCCTTCGTGGGCGGTGCACCCCGTATCACGGCCTGGGGTCTCATGTTGTCCATCGAAGGGATATGGGCTGCGTGGAACATCATCGCCAAGGCGACGCTCGGGACCGCCGCTTCAATCGTCGTGATCGCAACCACGGAGACGCCGCACATCTTGCGAGGGCTCGGGCAACTGCGCCTTCCGCCGACGATGGTGGCCGTCGCCGGCTTCATGGTCAGGTATCTGGAAGTAGTCGGCGACGAGGTGAGGCGGATGCGCATCGCGATGGCGGCCCGGGGGTACCAACCCACGTGGCTGGGACAGGCGAAGGCGCTTGCGGTTGCCGGAGGTGCGCTGTTCATACGGAGCTACGAGCGGGGCGAACGGGTACACCAGGCGATGCTGGCTCGAGGGTTCACGGGTGCGATGCCCGACCTGATCGACGATCACGCCGACCGATCGGATTGGGCGGTGGCGCTGTCTGTGCCTCTCTCGGCTTGGTTGGTGGCGGCCCTGGCGGTGGCGGCGTGACTCAGCCGGCGCTGGAACTCGAGAGCGTCACGTTTTCGTACCCGGACGGCACCGCTGTTCTCGATGGCATCGACCTCCGGGTCGAACACGGGGAACGGGTGGCGCTGCTTGGCCCCAACGGGGCAGGAAAGACAACCCTCCTGCTCCATCTGATCGGAATCCTGGGAGGAGGCGGCGGTTCGATCCGGGTGGCGGGTGAGAAACTCGACGAATCGAGCCTCCACGGAATCCGCCGGAGGGTCGGGCTCGTGTTCCAGGACCCGGACGACCAGCTCTTCATGTCCACCGTCTACGAGGACGTGGCCTTCGGGCCGACGAACTTCGGGGTCGAAGACGTCGAGTCGGCCGTGTTCGATGCGTTGACGGCCGTCGGCATGCGCGATGCCGCCGACCGGGCTCCCCACCACCTTTCCGGCGGTGAACGACGCCGGGTAGCCCTTGCCACCGTGCTCGCCTGTCGGCCCGACATCCTCGTCCTCGACGAGCCGTCGTCGAATCTCGACCCTGCCGGCCGTCGGGAGCTGGCCGAGGTTCTGGATTCGCTCGACACGACCCTGCTCCTGGTGACCCACGATCTCCCTTATGCGCTCCAGCTATGTGAGCGGGCAGTTGTGATGAACAAGGGCCGCATCGTGGCCTCCGGGCCCACCGGACAGATACTCGGTGATCCGATCGTCATGGCGGAGAACCGGCTGGAGCTTCCTTACGGGTTCACCCCCGGGACTTCACGGTCTTGAACACCGGTTAAGTTGGCGGGCTCATGCGCCCCCTCGAATGGACTCAACTCGGCATCGTCGCCGCGGCCGTCTTGGTGCCGGTTGTGTTCGGAAGGCGGTTGAGACGTGGGCGGATGGCCGTGCTCCTGTGTGTTGTCGCCGCAGCCCAGGTTCTTCTGGAAGGTGTTCGGTGGCAGCTCCTGCCCTTGGAGGTGGCGACCGTCATGCTCGCGGGCGCCGACGCGCTTCGGGAGGATCGCCGTGTTCGGGGATTTCAGCGGTTCCGGCGCGGTGCGTTGGGCTCGGTGGGAGTGATTCTGCTCGGCGTATTGCCGGCCGTTCTGCCCGTGCCCGTGCTCCCCGCACCGTCGGGCCCATTCGAGGTCGGCACCGCCACATTCGAGCTCGTCGATGTCGATCGGCCCGAGATCTACGGCCTGGACCCGCCTGAGGAGGGAGAAGAACCCGCTGAGGCCCCTCCCAGACGGATCGTCGTCCAGGTGTGGTATCCCGCCGAGCCGGACGGAGCGGACCCGGTGGTGTGGAATCCCGACCTCGACGTCGTGGGTCCGGCGCTGGCGCGCCGTCTCGGGTTCCCTGGGTTCTTCCTCGGCCACACCGATGACGTCCCGTCGCACTCGCAGACCGACGCAGCCCCGCTGCCCGGCAGGTTCCCCGTGATCCTGTCCTCCCACGGATGGACCGGCTTTCGCACCATCAACCTCAACCAGGTGGAGTCGCTGGCCAGCCACGGCTTCATCGTCATCGCCCCCGACCACACCTACGGCTCGATCGCCGTGAGATTCCCGTCAGATGGATCGGTGGTCGAATACGACGAACGGGCCCTTCCCCCCGAGGAGGACGTCGACCCAGACGACTACCAAGAGGCTGCAGAGGTCCTGGTGGAGACCTTCACCGATGATCTGTTGCTCGTCCTGAACGAACTGGGCGAGGGGTCGGCGTTCGGGGAACTGGCCACTCACGCCGACCTCGACAAGGTCGGAGTGTTCGGCCATTCGACCGGCGGGGGAGCGGCCGCCCGCCTGTGCCTGGAGGACGCTCGCTGCGACGCGATCCTCGGGCTCGATGCGTGGGTGAATCCGATTCCCGACAGGGTGGTGGCTCGTGAGTTTCAGGTACCGAGCCTCTTCATGCGGTCCGACGAATGGGTGGACACCCCCAACGACCGGCGTCTGCGGGGTTTGGCAGAGCGGTCGCCGTCTCTGTCCTATTGGATCGCCATCGAAGGTGCGGGCCACAATGACTTCGTCATGACCCCGTTGTTCTCGCCGATCGCGCACCGGCTTGGACTCAAGGGTCCGATTTCCTCTGATCGGGTGATACCGATCGTGGACGAGTATCTGGTCGGGTTCTTCGAGCGGTATCTGCTCGGTGTCGGTGGATCAGGGCTCGATCAGCCCCCGCCCCCCGAGGTCGAGTTCGAGGTCATCCCCTGAGGGTTCTCACTCGTCTCCGCGGGTCTGAACGTCGCCCACGGTCTTCGATCCCGGGTCGCCACCTGCCAGCATCACGTCGAGGGTCTGGCCCAGAAGGAGGGCGTTGGACTCCCCGCTTATCTTGCCTCGGACGATTCCCTGCCGGTCGATAAAGAACGTTTCGGGGACTCCTCGAAGACCGAATCCGA
>JAOUGY010000108.1 GCA_029865445.1 Acidimicrobiia bacterium
CGTTCACGTTCCGGCGCCCGCAGGGCCGGTTCGGCTACTGATCCCACCGGGGACCGACGGAGGCACCGAGTTCAGGCTTGCGGGCCGAGGGGCGCGCGATGGCGACCTGATCGCCACCGTCCGGATCATCCTGCCGAAGGACCCCACCGTTCTGGACGCAATGGGCGACCTCGGTGACGGAGATTCGATCCGGCGCATCGCCTGGGAGCTTCACGAGAACAGCACCAGCGCACCAGGTTCGACACCGGAGAGCGTATAGGCGTTCGGGTCCGGTTTCCGACCGGCACACAGGCGCACGAAAGTAGAGGTGTCGGTCCGGAGCCACCCCGAAGGCGGGCCTTCACCAAAGGGTATGTCGATCCCGTCGACGGTGGCGTGGATACCTGGCACCCCAAGACGTCTGCTCCGCTCGGAGAGCAGTCCCACGGCGAGGTCCACTCCGACGCTCGCATAGGCACCATCCACTCCCAGGGCGTCCCTCAGGTCGCCTCCGTGCACCCATTCCCCCAAGCCGACGCCGTCGGCACTCCCGTTGGCGAGTTCGACGGCATCGACGGCCGCCGGATATGCGTCACGCAGCTCCGCGATCACGCGCTCGATCGGCCACTCGCGGCGGGTATCCACATCGACCTGGTTGTCTGCGGCCGTGTATCCGCTCGTCGTCCCCGCAGCCAGCCGGGTCATGGCGGCGGCGCAGTGGGCGATCACGTCACGGACCGACCACAGATCGCACACCGTGGGCAGTTGGAACTGCGCCGGGTCGAGCGCGTCGAGGATGGGGGGCAGGGCCCGGGATTCGAGGTCGAGGAGTCGAGCTGCGGCGCGCATGGATCCGACGATACCGAGCGGAGCAGACTCAGAGCCCGGTGAGCCTCACCCAGGCCGGGTCGTGGTCGGAACCGACGCCGACGGATGTCGCGGACCACGCCGGACGCCGCTGGATCTCGGCGTGGTCCAGCCGGGGAGCCAGGGAGGGGCTCAACCAGATCTGGTCCAGCAACTCGAATCGGTCTGGCCCCGTCGACACAGAGAGTCGGTGCGTCCACCGCGGAGAGCCTGGAACGTCGACGGGATTGGTGGCCGGGGGCGGCAACGCGCTCTCCACGGCGTCCTGCATGCCGTCGGTCAACCACCCGGCGAACGGCTCGAGTGACTCCGCGTCCGGCGCATCGTTCATGTCGCCGAGCACCACGAACTTGGAACGGGGGCGGGTGCGGTCCTCCACGACGCGTCTCAGGACTTGGGCCTGCCGAAGTCGACGGCGGCGATTGGCGGCCTGGGTTGCGTCGGGGTCGGGATCGTCGAAGCGCACGAAGTTCGATTTGAGATGGTTCACGAAGATGGTGATGAGCCGTCGAGATCGCGTCGGCGTCAGAATATCGACGCCCAGGGCGTCCCGGCCGAACACCGGCGCATCGGGCTCGTCCGGATGGGTCTCGAATCGATTGCTCGTGACGTTCGCGACAGGGAGCCGGGACAGCACGGCGACATCGATGAACCTGGGATCGTTCCCTTCGACCAGGACTTCGTATCGGTAGGGACTGTCGAGGTGCGATCTGTTGAACGCCCGCAACGCATCCAGGTTCTCCACCTCTTGCACGCACAAGACGTCGAGGTCCATCGCCGAGATTCGTCCGGCCAGGGACGCCAACTCTCGCTCGGACTTTGGTTTGATCAACGTTCCATCGGTACCGCGCTGAATTCGGTACACCGGGGAGGTCGACTCGGTCGGGTCGAGTTGGGGCGGCGGGGCACCCGGCGCGGTCCCACGACCGGTCACAACCCACTGATACGTCGTGCGAACGTCGCGATCGCGCGCCGGTACGGCTCCGATTTCGGCCTGGAAGTTGAACCGGTCGAAGAGGTTGTTGAGGTTGAAGGTTCCGATGGTGAGGTTCGCCATAGAGTCTCTCCGATCCGATGCGAAGGTAGCCGCGCTGATACCTCCACATCGAAGATATCCGCCGGCGGCCGAGCGTGACGAGGCTGGGGGCAGCCAACGAGGTTTTCATCCGCTACGGTGTCAGGGATTCACGTCGACGAAAGCCAGGTAGGTGGAAGTGCATCTGCAGGAACTCACAGCCCAAGACAGGGAGACGCTGAAAGCGATCTCGGTGTTCGGCGAGGACGGAACAACAGTACGCCCGGGGAGGCTGGTGGCCGGCCTCGACGTCAGCCCGGCCACCGTGACGGCCCGGCTCAAGCGACTCCACGACCTGGGCTTGGCAGACCACGTCCCCTATGCGGGCGTGACCCTCACCGAACAGGGCATCAAGGTGACCGTCACGATCATTCGGCGTCATCGGATCGTGGAACGATTCCTCGTCGACATGCTCGGATATGGCTGGGAGGAAGCCGAAGAACTTGCCCCACATTTCGAACACGCACTCCCCCGTGACGTGGTTCAACGTCTCTACGAGACCCTCGGAAAGCCGGAGACGTGTCCTCACGGGTTCCCGATTCCGTCCCCCGACAGTGACTCGCTTCCGATGCTCCGCAGCCTGGTGGAACTCGATCCGGGTGACGTGGCCGAGATAGCCGTCCCCTCCAACACCGATCCCGAGGTCGTCGAGTACCTGGCAGAACTGGGTGTCCACCCGGGGGTCCGCATCAAGGTGAAAGACAAGCTTCCCTTTGATGGTCCGGTGACGATCACGGTGAACGGGGTCGACCAGACTGTTGGCAACAAGCTGGCCCGGATGCTGTCGGTCATGACACCCGACCGGTCTTTCTGAGACGACGACCGGGGAAACACCGGGAACACGAAGAACGGCGGGTAACCGTGGTTACCCGCCGTTCTCTCTTTGCAAGCCCAAGCCAACAGCCCTTGCTGCAGGCCCACTCCCAAGCCAAGCCCCGTGAGTCAATGTACGCGGCCGGGTCGAAGAACTGAATAGGCCGAGCGACCCGTTTTCACTCGGCGTCGATGGCCAGACCTCGGAGAGCGATGCGAACCATGTCGTCGAACGTCGTCTGGCGCTCGTCGGAACTCGTAGCCTCACCCGTTCGGATGTGGTCGGAAATCGTCACGATGGCGAGGGCACGGGCCCCGTGCTCGGCCGCCAGTCCGTACAGACCGGCCGCTTCCATCTCGACAGCGAGCACGTTCATCGACTCCATGATGTCGAACGCGTCCCCCACCGGGCTGTAGAACAGATCGGCCGTGTGGACGTTGCCGACCTTGACCGACACTCCAACCTCGTTGGCAGCGTCGACTGCCGCTCTCGCCAGACCGAAGTCGGCGATGGCCGCGAAGTCCCAATCGCGATATCGAGATCGGTTGACCCGCGAGTCCGTACATGCACCGGTGGCCACAACGACGTCGCGAAGCTGAATCGAAGTGGAGATTCCACCCGCCGAGCCGACCCTCACCAGCTTCTGGACGCCGTAGTCCTTCACGAGTTCGGTGGCGTAAATCGATGCAGACGGGACGCCCATGCCGGTTCCCATCACCGACACCGGCATGCCGTTCCAGGTACCGGTGAACCCGAGCATGTTGCGAACGGCCGTCACCTGCCGGACATTCTCGAGATGGTTCTCCGCGATGTACTTGGCGCGGAGGGGATCGCCCGGAAGGAGAACCGCATCTGCGAAGTCGCCGGCGTCGGCCGAGATGTGAGGAGTAGCCATACCAAAGCCCTTTCTGCGAACGACCCGACGGTAGCGGCCGAGCGGACGCGCCGCGGTCAGCTGTCCAGGGCCCTCCGCAGGAACGCCGCCATCTGTCCCCGGGTCACGGCTTCATCGGGACAGTAGAGGTCGTTGGAGGGCGGGTTGCACCCTCGCGTGACGCCTGCGGTGGCAAGTCGATTGATGTCGACTTCGAAGATGGATCCGTCATCGTCGGTGAAGAGGTCTCCGTCGCTCGCCGAGTATCCGAGCGCCCTGCCCAAGAACGCGGCCATCTGCGCCCGGGTCACCGGAGCATCCGGACATGCTCGGTCATTGACCGGTGGATTGCACCCCTTGAGGACGCCGGCGGCGGCCAATCGTTCGATGTCGGTCTCGAACACTGAGGCATCGTCGTCGACGAATGCGACCTCGCCAACGGTCGCGGTCGGGCTCAATGCACGATTCAGGAATGCGGCCATGGCGCCTCGCGAGACCTCGTCTTCAGGGCAGAATCGCGTGTTGGCAGGAGGGTTGCACCCGGCAGTGATGCCCTGTTCGGCCAACCATTCGATGTCTTCCTGGAACACACTGTTGTCGTCATCGGTGAAACGCCCCTCGCCGATCTCGACCTCTAGTTCGATGAGGCGGCCGTCGGCGGGCGGAGGAATGCCGTCATCCGGATTGCCGTTGTCGTTCCCCCGGTCGACGATATAGAGATGGAGGGCACCCGAGCCGTCCGAGGCCGGGCCGACCGTGACGTCGTTGGGCGCGAGCGACACACCCGGGAGCTTCAAGAAGGACAGGTCGATGTCGCGCACGATCACGCCCGAACTCGACAACTCGAGAACGGAGTCCAGTCGAGCATCGGTGATCAGGGTCGACTGCGAGCCCGCGACGTAATCGAGTCCGGTGGCGTCAAGGATGCCCAGAGGAGCCAGCTGGGTGACGGTCACCTCGTCGTCACCGACGGGCGCCGTCCCGTCCAGCTCTCCATTTGTGCCAGGCCCGATCCGGTACAGTGCCTGTGTTGCGGCGTCCAGGAGCAGCAGGTCACCGTCCGCGTAGGCGACGTCTTCGAGATCGTCGATGGCAAGTGACTCGTAGTCCGGTGCGGTTACGATGTCATCGGACGAACCGAAAGCGCCGTCCGGACCTGCATGAACGACGGACACGACGTCGGTGGAGTCGTTCGTGAGGAACAACCGTCGACCTTCCTGATCGTAGGCGGCGCCGGTCGGTTCCAGACGGTCGGTCGGGTCCGGGGAGAGCCCACCGACTCCGCTCGACGCACCCGGCTCGATGGTGATCATGTTGAATCCGGCGAACACATCCGGCTCCTCGTCGATCTCGGAGTCGACGAGGATCAGGGCGCCCAGGTCCGGGGCATAGGTGATCCCAGTCGGATCGATGAGTACCGGAGATACGTCGGAGAGGTCGATGATCTCCACCAGGACGGGTTCCACCGGCGCAAGCGCCGCCGCGGCGACGTCGGACACCACGAACGGCGCTCCTAGAATCGCTACGGCGACCACGGCTCCCCAACCGGTTCTCACCCTCTTCGAGGATACAGGTCGAGCCCCGGCCGGCAATGAGTCGGACTGCCCATTCCAGCGCCATCCCGACGGACCCATTCACCTGTAGCGGGTCCCCGGCCTGTGGATTCCGACGCCCACGCAGGTACCGTGTTCGGGTAATGCAAGCAACGGGGCAGCTCTACATCGCAGGGAGTAACTCCCAGCGCATTCCCATCGTGCTCGAGCTCGATGACCTCTTCAGGATCGTCATGCCCGGAGGGGAAACCGTAGGCGCAATGACACCTACCGAGGTCGTCATGCAACGGACCTCGACGCAGACGTTCAGAGTCGAGTTCGCCGGTCGGGTCTTCGGCTTTGAAGCGGACGATCCTTCGGCGGTGGCCGAGGCGTTCCTTCCACGCCTACGGACGCCGCCCCCACCCCGGCAGAATGCCCGGGGGGAGCCCCAGCCCATCGTCGAGGAAAGTCGGGACGACCACAAGGGCAGGGCGAGCCAGGGCGAGGAGCCGGGATCGATCGTGCCCGCTCCGGAGTCAGGCGACCAACCCGCCGCAACGGACACCCGGCGATCGGAGTCGAGACTCAAAGTGTTCCGCCTGGAGCCAAAGTTCGCGTCCCGGTTGGGCCTTCCACTACAAGACATAGGCAAGACGAGAAAGCGCACGACGAATCGATTCGTGACAGTCGGAGGCATAAGGCTGGCCTACCGGTCCGAAGGGCAGGGGAGGCCTGTGGTCCTGGTCGGCGGCGGGTTCGGATCGATGAACGTTTGGCGAAACGTGGTGCCGCACCTGATCGAGGAGAGCCACGCCGTGTCGGTGGACATGGTCGGCTTCGGTGCATCCGACCGGATCCCGCACGCCGACCTCACCTACTACGACTGGCCAACGCACGTCGCCTACCTGGACGCGTGTTTCGAAGCCCTGGGACTCACCGAGGACCTCACGATCCTGTGCCACGGATGGAGTTCGATTCCCGTGCTCGAGTGGGTTCGTACCCACCAATCACAGGTCCGCGCAGTCGGTTACGCAGATGCCATCCTCAGGCCACTTGCCTGGCCGGAGGTCGAGCCTTGGATGCGGGAGGCCATCAAGCGGGCCCGTGCCGGACAAGGCGACGAGTACTTCCTCGAATCGGACCAATACCTGAACGAGGCCCTCAAGATGTTCGCCCCGGCAGGACTCGACCAGGAGACGATCGACGACCATCGAACGGCGCTGGGTCAATACGGGGCCGAGCGGCTGGCACACATGGCCGCAATTGCCAACGTTCCAGTCGGAGGCCAACCGAGCGACGCGTCGAAGATGATGCATGGATGCTACAAGTGGTTGAAGCAGACGGAGACCCCCAAGCTCTTGATCCTGGGCAAACCCGGGTACCTCCTCAACAAACGGGCGAGGGCGCTGGCGACACGCCTACCCCATCAGACTGTGGCCACGGTCGATGGCGTCCATCTTCTCCCCGAGACCGCCCCCGACGCCGTCGGTCGTTTCATCAAGCTGTGGCTCGGGACGCTCTGATACGCGGTCGAACGACCGCACCAGAACCGACTACACGAAGTATCGATACAGCAGCTGGCCGGCGTTCCGACTCACCTCGTCGGACACGTCTGGGGCGACCAACAGATTGGTGAGGCCGCCGAGCAGTCTCCGGGCGTCTGCCTCCCTGGCAGACGGCCCGGCAGGTGAGCGCACCACCACCACCTCGGACTCCCGAGACGCATACTTGCGCTTGTATCGGATCAAGCCCTCCTGGTCGAGATCCGACACCCCGAAGTCCAGCCACTGCAACCCCCGATCATGGGCCGCCTTGATACCGCTCCAGACCACCAGGTCGTTGGGTCGCACGTCGAGTCGATCGGGGTCGGACGCATTGAACTTGTAGTAGAACGTGTCTTTCCACTCCAGGAACAGCACACCGCCGACCACGTCCGATTCGACGGTGGCAAGCAGGAGCGACCCTCGCCCGCGAGCGATGAAACGCATCCAGATCTGTTCGAAGAAGTCGAACGGCTGCGCCAGCAAGTGGTACTTGTACTTGCGAAGCCGCACGTGAAGGGCGAAGAACGCCTCCAGGTCCGCCAGCGACTCGGCTTCGCGAATCTCGATCCCCGCCGCCTCCGCTTTCCGGATTGCCCGTCGAGCCGACGGATCGAGTGACCCCCACACGTCGTCGACGGCCCGCGTGGTGTCAACCGCATGCCACTTGAGGCGGCCGACCTCGGTCAGCCGTTCATCCTCGACGGGTACCGAGGTGCGAAGACACTTCACCTGGAAGCGCCCCTCTACCAACCCGTCGGTCAGAGACCTCCACTGGTCCGGTGTGTCGATGATCGGATCACAGAAGTCCGAGAATGGAAGAGAGACGGTCCGGCGATCCATCATGTCCCCGACCTCGACGAATGCGAACCCGGCAATGGGGGACTCGCCCTCCATGAGAAGGCGGGCCCGGACCTCGAACCCGTAGGTCTCGGCAAGTACCGCAAGCCATTCCGGCGAGTGGAAGACGTCACTACTCCGCTCCGCGACCAGGACTGCCCACCGGCGGTCCGTTGTCGGATCGACTTCGACGAGCGATTCCGTCATGTCGCTCCGTCCCGCAATCCACCCACCATGGCAACGTACTCTCGAGCGTGCCTGCCCCAGTTGTACCGCTCGTTGAATGACTCGACCGCGGCCAGGCGAGACCGTCGCAGCTCGGAATCAGAGGCCAGGTCGAGTATGCGGGCCGCGAGGTCGGCCGCATCCCCGGGTTGCGCAAACCCCACCATCGACTCGTCGAAGTACGCCGCCACGCCAGGTGTTCGAGTGACGACCACGGGGATCCCCATGGCGACGTACTCGAGCAGTTTCGTGGGGAGAATCCCGTCCGTGAAGATATTGGATCGGTTTGGAACGAGCCCGATGTCGGCCGTCGCCAGGAAACCGGGGAGCTCCTCGGCTTCCACCATGCCGGGGGAGATCGTCACCCTCGCCTCGAGCCCGAGATGGTCGACCAGCGCCACCAGTTCCGGCCTCGTCTCCCCATCACCGAGTAGGGAGAGCCGAACGTCGGGCCTCGAGCGAGCCACGATCTCGGTCGCCTCGACTGCGACATCGACCCCGTACCTGTGTGTGAAAGTGCCGTGATAGAGGAGATGAAGCCCTTCTCCGGGCCCTTCAACACGAGGTGAGAACAGACGCCCGTCCGCCAGGTTCATCACCACCGCGGTCTTCTCGGCACGGACGCCGCGATCGACCAGGGTGTCGCGCCACTCGTGGGTGACTGTCACCACCCGGTCGGCGAAGCGACACGCCAGCCGTTCCTGGAGGGCGATCAGCTTCACGCGCCGATCCGACAGATCCGTCTCGAACCGGCCGGCGAAGAGTTCGGGCATCAGGTCATGGAGGTCGAGGATGATCTTGGCGCCCACCAGCCGGGCAGGAAGTGCGGCGAACACCAGGAAGTCCGGCAGGTTGTGCACCTGGACGGTGGCATACCGGTCGGCGATGAGCAGCCTGATGAGCTTGAAGAAGGCTGCGAAGAAAAAGACGAGATACTCCAACAGTTGGACCGATGCGCCGCGACCTTTGTGCCTTCGTACCGGGAGGCGGAACACTCTGACTCCCTCCACGGTTTCCCGAGCGGGTTCTCCCTCCCCGCGCAAACAGATGACGTCGACGTCGATTCCGGCATCGAGAAGGGCGAGAGCTTGTCGCTGAACCCGCGTCTCGCCCACCGGGTAGTAGGAGTGGACGATCATGCAGTGCCGGTGGAGCGGAGGCATCTACCAGGCGATCCCGTGGTATGCGACGCCGTCGGGGTACTCGTTGCCCATGCGGACGAGGTCGACGACAGTCTGACCCGAGCGGGCGAGCCCCTTGACCGCGGCAAACTCCGGGTCGGCGTTGCCGATGACAACCACGCCGGCCGAGGAGACGACTGCTTCGAGGTCGGTGGAGAGGATCGAGGCGATATGGGGTATCTCGCGTTGGATGTACTCGCGATTGGCACCGTGCAGGTGGGCAAGCGACACGTTCCGGTCGTACACCGCAACTTCGTACCCTTTGCCAATGAGACGCTCGATCAACTCGACGATCGGGCTCTCCCGCAGGTCGTCGGTTCCGGCCTTGAAGCTCATACCGAGCACCGCCACTCTCTTGTCGCCCGCGCCCCGGATCAGGTCGAACGCTCGATCGACCTGCCTTCGGTTGCTCTCGAGGATCGAGTCGAGCAGGGGGATGGACACGTCGAGGCTGCGGGCCAGATGGGTGAGCGCCCGCAGGTCCTTGGGAAGGCACGACCCTCCAAAGGCGAAGCCGGGTGTCAGATATGCTGCCGAGACGTTGAGCTTGGTGTCCTTCTTGAACACGTCCATCACCTGATGGCTGTCGATCCCGAGCTCGGTGCAGATCGAGCCCAATTCATTCGCGAATGCAACCTTCAAAGCGTGATATGAGTTCGAGGCGTATTTCACCATCTCGGCGACGGCGATAGGGACCACCACCGTCTCGGCCTTGACACTCGAGTACAGCCCGGAGACCACGGTCGCGGTCGAATCGTCATCCGAACCGATGAGCGTGAACGGAGGGTTCCAGAAGTCCTTGATCGAACTGCCCTCTCGTAGGAACTCCGGGTTGAAACAAACGCCGAACCCTGCTCCAGCAACCATGCCCGACGCCTTCTCGAGGGTCGGTACGACCACCTCGGCCATGCTCGTAGGAAGCATCGTCGACCGAATCACGACCGTGTGCCGACCCTGGTGCTCGGGAAGAGCCGCTCCGATCTCGGCGACCACACGCTCAACCTGATCGAGCGACAGCCCGCCATTTGGCCGGCTCGGAGTTCCGACGCAAACGATGGACACGGCAGCGGAGATGACCGCTTCACGGGCGTCGGTGGTCGCGCGGATCCGTCCAGCGGCGACACCGGCGGCCATCAACTCGCTGAGACCTTCCTCGATCACGGGGCTGTTGCCGTCGTTGATCATCTCGACCTTCGTAGCGTTGGTGTCGACCCCGACAACCGAATGGCCGGCCTCAGCCAACGCAGCCACGGAGACGGCACCGACGTACCCCAACCCGAACACGGCAACCGTGGTCATCGATCCTCCCCCTCGATCAGACCCGACAGCATGGAGAACGCCATTTCCCATTCGTCCTCCTGAGCCGACTTGAGGTCCCGGATTCCGTCGAGATACCGGCCGTGATTGATCCTGAGGTCCTCGACACCGATGCGAATCCCGTGAGCAGTGTTGTCGACGTGGACCGTTCCTTCATGGAAGTAGTCCTTGAGGAGCGGCCAGTCGCTGGTGATGATCGGCCGTCCCAAGGACAGCGCCTCACACGCTCCCCTCTGCATCGTGTGGTTGCGGGTGGTGAGACACATGACGGCGTCAGCACCGCGCAGCAGTTGGTAATAGTCTTCGTCTCTGAGAAACCCGGTGAACCTCACGTTTGCCGCTGCTCCCCCGACCAGCCCCTGATCGGCTCGTCCGGCGTCGCCGGTTATGTGAAACGTGACCTCGGGCAGTGCGGCCGCCGTTGCCAGCACCTCCTCAGTGGGCTCATCATCGGCGAACGTCGACACCACGGCGACATTGAACCCGTCGGGGAACGAGTAGGTGCCGCCTTCGGGAAACTCTGTCGGGATGTCCCGCAGCACCAAGGCCTCCGCTCCATGCCGCCGCAGGTCCTCGGCGAAGTGCTCATTGGTGACGATCGTCGCCAATGCCGCTCTGGCGAGGCGTCGGTACAGCCAGGCCGGCCTTGTCCAATACACCGACTGGAACGCGTCGCTATGGGCGTCGATCACGAAACGCATCCTCAGGATCGACGCCATCGCCCACACTACGAGAGGGGCAAAGCTTGGTGGGCTCTGCACGAAGACCAGCCGGGGGCGCCGCCGGCGAAGCAACCGGATCGTCTTGGC
>JAOUGY010000427.1 GCA_029865445.1 Acidimicrobiia bacterium
CCGCCGTCGAGAAGGCGCGTTCAGGTGGGGGCCCCACGCTCATCGAGGCCGTGACCTATCGATACGGTCCGCACGGAACCGCCGATGACCCGAGCCGCTACCGCTCCGAAGCCGAGGTGGATGAGTGGAGGAAGAAGGATCCCATCGACCGCCTCCGGAAGTATCTGGAGTCGATCGACGAGTGGGACGAGCAAGTCGGAGAGAAGGTGGCCATGGAGGTCACCGACATGGTGGACGCCGCCATCACCGACATCGAGGCGAGACCCACGCCCGGCCGCGACGACGCCGTCCGTCACGCCTTCTCCAGGGTGCCCCAGCTCGTCGTGGACCAGCTCCATTCCATGCAACGAGCACATGGCGAGCCCGAAACCGAGTTCGACCCGAGCGAGGTGATGGCGGTGGGCGACGACCATCTGCCTACCGGACCCACCGAGCGGCTCACGATGGCGGAAGCGATCACGTCGACACTCGACGCAGCCATGGAACGCAATCCCGACGTCATACTCCTCGGCGAAGACATCGGGGTCACCGGCGGCGTGTTCCGGATCACGGAAGGTCTCCACGAGAAGTACGGGGACAAGCGGGTCATCGACACACCGTTGAACGAGTCGGGAATCGTCGGATCCGCTATCGGCATGGCCATCGCCGGAGCGCGGCCGGTCGCGGAGATCCAATTCGACGGTTTCGTGTATCCGGCCTTCGACCAGATCGTCAGCCACCTCGGGCGGTTCAGGTACCGCACTCGCGGGCACGTCCGTCTGCCTGTGATCGTGCGGTTCCCCAACGGCGCCGGAATCGGCGCCCACGAGCACCATTGCGATTCACCGGAGGCGTACTTCGTGCACGCGCCCGGGCTCGTCGTCATCTGCCCGTCATCGGCGATCGAAGCCAAAGGCCTCCTCAACGCCGCGCTGGAAGGGGACGATCCCGTGATCTTCCTGGAACCCAAGGTGCTCTATCGAGCAGGCCGCCAGGATGTCCCCATCGACCACTACACCCTCCCCATCGGCCGTGCTGCCGTCAAACGCCAAGGCTCTGACGTGACCCTCGTCACCTACGGTGGGATGGTGCCGGTGAGTCTGGCCGCGGCCGAGCGAGCCGCCGGGGAAGGCGTGGAGGTCGAGGTGATCGACCTCCGGACGTTGTTCCCCTGGGACCGCGAGACCGTTCTCACCTCGGTACACAAGACCGGGCGTCTGGTGTGCGTCCAGGAGCCGCAAGGATCGTGCGGGGTAGCGGCCGAGGTGGCAGCGACCGTCGCCGAACGCGCGATGTACGCGCTGGAGGCGCCCATCGTCCGGGTGACCGGTTTCGATGCTCCCTGGCCCCAGTTCTTCGTCGAGGAGCACGCGCTGGTGGACGACGAACGGGTTCTCGCCGGCATCCGCGACGCGATGGCGGTTTGACCGGGCGGTTTGACAGGTCCCCGAGGGAGGTGGCGCCGGTAGGCTCGCGTGCCCATGCCGATCGAACGTCTCCCGAGAAGCAAACAGTTCGCGTACGCGATCGGCCAGTTGGGTTGGTCGATCCTCATCAGCGTCGTCAACCTGTCGCTGGTGTATTTCTATCTGCCCCCTGCCAACGCGGGACTACCGACGCTCATCACGAGCGCCACCTTTCTCGGCGTGCTCAATGCCCTCGTGCTGATCGCAGCTTCCGGGCGCCTCCTGGACGCCGTCACCGATCCATGGATAGCGGGGATGAGCGATCGATCGACGAGACCGCGCGGGCGAAGAATCCCGTTCATGGCGATGGGAGCCTTGCCGGCCGCCGTCCTGATGGTGCTCATGTTCACCCCGCCGGTATCGAGCGAGTCGGTGGCGAACATCGTGTGGCTGGTGGTGGTCCAGGCGGGGTTCTACGTGGCCTTCACCTTTTATGCCACGCCCTACTTCGCTCTCGTCGCAGATCTGGGTCACACGCCCAAGGAACGTTTGGACCTGTCGACCTGGATCTCGGCGACATACGCGATCGGTGTCATCGTGGGCGGTGGATTGACGCCTGTTCTCGCCGGCGTCTTCGAGAACTCGGCCGGGTTCACACCGGTACGCGCCTACCAGGCAGCGGTGGCCGTGCTCGGCCTGATCGCCCTTGGATGTATGTACGTGCCGGTTCTCACGATTGACGAGCGACGATACGCCGAGGCGAAACCGACCAGCGCCCCACTGGGAGCCGCCCTGCGGTCGACCTTCACTCACCCCGAGTTCCGGCGATTCGTGGTGTCCGACTTCGCCTACTTCACCGGCTTCGCCATCATCCAGACCGGTCTCCTCTACTACGTGACCGTGCTGCTGTCACAGGACGAGTCACTCGCCGGCGTCCTGCTGGCCGTCCTCGTTTTCGTTTCCTTCCTCTTCTACCCGATCGTCAACGGTCTGGCCACGAGGCTGGGGAAGAAGCCGCTCATGCTGGTGGCGTTCGTGTGGATGGGCCTGGTGCTGGCAGGAATCATGCTGCTCGGAAGGCCCGCCATCCCGCCCGTCGCTCAGGCATACGTGCTGATCCTGCTGCTCTCGCCTCCGATCGCGATCCTCGGGGTGTTGCCCAGCGCAGTGCTCGCGGACATCGCCGAGCACGATGCCGCCCGCACTGGACAGCGAAACGAGGGGATGTTCTTCGCAGCCCGAACCCTCATGCAGAAGTTCGGTCAGACGTTTGGGGTGGTTTCGTTCGCAGCGCTCACCACGTTTGGTCGCGACATCGGGGACGACCTCGGTATCAGACTGTCCGGGATCGTCGGATGCGTGTTGTGTCTGTCGGCTGCGATCCTTTTCTCCAGATACGACGAGGAGGCGGTCACCTCATGATTCCGGATCTGTTCACCCCGCATGCGGCTCCGTTCCGCCTCGAGGGCACCCGAGGCGAGGCCTTCGTTCTCGTTCACGGGTTCACCGGCATCCCCGGCCATTTCCGACCGATGGCCGAATTCCTGGCTGATCACGGCTACACCGTGAACGTTCCACTGCTGGCAGGTCACGGAACCACTCCCGACCACATGGCATCCATGACCGCCGACGATTGGGTTACGTCGGTTCGGCAGGCCGCCAAGGCGGTCGCCGAC
>JAOUGY010000110.1 GCA_029865445.1 Acidimicrobiia bacterium
GCATGGTGATCGCAACAGGTTTGGTGGTCGCGCTCAGCCTGGGGGTCTCGATGATCGCAGGGCCCCTCACCGATCTGGCACTCCGGGCCGCCGCAGATCTGCTCGAACCGGGCCGGTACATCCGGGCGGTGCTGGGATGAATGCGGTAGTGACCATCAGCCAGATTGCTCTCGGATTGGGCGCTCTGGTTGCACTCGTCAGGGCGATCAAGGGGCCGTCCCTCGCCGACCGAATCATCGCGGTCGACCTGATCCTGTTGCTGACTGCGGGTGGGTTTGCGATGGAGGCTGCTCGAGGTGGAACTCAGCTGCTCTGGCCGCTGGTCACCGTGGTGGCGCTGGTGGCGTTCACCGGGACGGTGTTCGTGGCGCGATTCATCGAGTGGAGAGACACGCGATGACCTGGTTCGAGTTTGTCGGATCCGGTGTCGCCTTGATGGGCGTAGTGCTGTCCCTGCTGGCGGCGTGGGGGGTGATCGATTTCCCATCCCCGCTGTCGCGGATGCACGCGGCGACGAAGTCGGCTTCGCTCGGCGTCGCCTCAATCGCTGTCGGCGCCGGACTGGCGGCCGGATCCCCAGCGCTCATCGGAGTGGGGTCGATGGTGGCCGTGTTCATGTTCGTCACCGCGCCGATTTCCGGTCATCTCCTCGGCCGTGCCGCCTATCTGGCCGGCGACGTTTCCAAGTTGATCCGGGACGACTACGCCGGCGTTTCGATGACAGAGCCTCATCGGACCGATGCGTCGAATGTGTTCTCGCCGACCCGGTTCGCAGCCCTGGTGGTGGTGTGGGTGGTTCTGTGGCGTGATCCAGGATTCGGGAACTGGGTGGGCGGGGTGTTGGTGGCCTCCCTTGTGGAAACCGCAGTCCGATCGCGGCGCCTTCGGGTCCGTCCCGCAGGTGTCATCCCCTTCTTGGTCGCCTACTTCGGGCTCATTCTCAGATCGAACCTCCGGGTGGCATGGGAGGTCCTCACTCCGAGCAACGAGGCAATTCGAGAGGCCGTTGTGGCGGTCCCCCTGGAGTCGAGTTCCCGGTCGGCGACCCTGTTGGTGGCCAACGCCGTCAGCTTCACGCCTGGCACGTTGTCGGTCGATCTCGTGGGACACACCTTGTATGTGCACGTGCTCCAATTCGAGAGCCACGAGGCCGTGACGGCGGAGGTCCGAAAGGTGGAGCTGCTGGCATCACGACTGCTGCCGGCTATCGATCACGCTCCGTAGACGACCTTCATTGCATCCTCGGCGAGGCCCTGGCCCGCCTCCTCATACAGGTTGCGGGCCACATCGACACCCGCTCGCCGCAGCTCTTCGATCTGATCAGGGTGCTGGGCGATCGCGGCGATTGTCACCTGTGGGAGGAACTGCCTGACCCTCTTGGCGCACTCCAGGTTCGCCTCGTGATTGTTCATTGCCGCGAAAACCAGCTCGATCTCGGGGTGGAAGCTGACCCTCTCCCAGAAGTCGCGGTCGAGGGCGTCACCGCGGATCACCCGACGGCCGTCGCGGCGATGGCGATCCACCGCGGCCTGCGAGCGATCAACGCCCACCGCCCCCGATGCGAGGGTCGCCACCATGGCGTCGAATGCTCCAGTGCCCACTCGCCCCATCCCGAACACCAGCTGTCGTGCCGCCCCCAGGTCCACAACCGCGTCGTCTGCCACGATGGGCACCCGTTCGAGGCGCGCCAGCCGGGCTGCCCACCGTTCGTACAGGTCGTACCGGCGAGGCGTCACCAAAGACGCGATGGCAAATGACATCGCCACCGTGACGGCGAGCACCGAGACCCAGCGGGAGTCGATGAGATCCGCGGTCAGAGCCGCCGCCGCCACGATCAACCCGAATTCGGAGTACGTGGAGAGAGTGAGCGCAGCGTGGAGCGACGTCCGGGCTCGGAGCCTGAAGCGAGTGAGCAGCCACAGCGTGGCTCCTCCCCGGAGCGCAATCAACGCGAGCAAGCCGACTGCTACCGACCACGCGAGGGGCTCGGGCACGCCCACCAGGCCGATCGACAGGAAGAAGCCGACCAGCAACAGGTCCTTCAGCCCGAGAAGACGATCGGCCATCTCTCCCGACCGAGGGTGCCGAGCCAAGAGAATGCCGACTACCAGCGCGCCTAAGTCGGCCTTCAAACCAACGAGATTGAACGACTCCGCACCGACCACCACGGCCAGCGCGAAACCGAAGAGCAACAGGATCTCTCCATGCCCGGACTTCGTGAGAATCCACTCGAGAAGCGGGCGTGCGACAACCAGGCCCAGTACAACCGCTACCGCCCAGATCGAAGGCCACGATCCACTCGACCCAACCAGGAAGGCGACGGCGATGAGGTCCTGGATTATGAGCACTCCGATGGCGATCCGCCCATTGAGCGAGGAGGCTTCGTTTGTCTGTTCGAGCGACTTGACCGCGTAGACCGTCGAAGAAAACGACAAGGCGAACGCGATGACCAGAGCGGCGCCGACATCCAGTTCGTCTGCCAGGGGCCAGCCCCATCGACCGAGACCCAGAAGAAGCAACGCCAGAGCACCGGTCCATCCGACCGACACCGCCATGGTCGTACCCCATACGCGGGGTTGACGCAGGCTGTTGATGTCCAGCTTCAGTCCGATCCCGAACAACAGCAACAGGATCCCGGCATCGCCGAGGGCCTCGATGGTCGGGGTGGTATCGAAGCCGAGCTCGCCGGCCACGAATCCCGCCAGGAGGTACCCGACCAGCGGCGGGAGCCCAACCGTGCGAGCGATGAACCCAAATGCAAACGCCGCGAGCACGAGCCAGCCGTCCATGTGCCCATGTTGTCACGATCCGAGGCCCACCGCGGTCGAGTGGTCCGAGGCGAGTCCGGGATCTCTTGGCGCACGCCTCGTCTAGAGCCGTTCGGCCCTCGCTCGGTGGAGCCATCGCCGATACCTTCCCCATGAGGTCATGCGTGTACTCGTGGTTTCCCTCAACCGAGGGCGCGGTAGCGGAGGGGTGACTCGTCAGCAGGCGATGGCGCTCGCCGCCGCCGGCCACGAGGTGACGCTCCTCCACGCCGGGACGCCTCTTCCGATGGCCAACATCGACCTGAGAGAGGTCGAACTGTCGCGAGGCGTGCTGCCGGTCCACGAATACCTGCCGCGCGGTTCCGAGAGCCAGATGCCTGCAGCCGAGATGTCGGCTGGCTTGGCTTGGTCGATCGTCAACGACTTCCAGGTAGCCCTCGATGACCTCACCGAACGGCCCGATGTCATTCTTGCTCACCACGCCAACCTGTCGACGATCGCTTGTGCGAGCGCGGCCGGTCGCTGGGACATCCCCTACGTCGTGTTCGCCCATGGAACCGGTGTGGAACCCCGTCTCGGTGGTGGATACCGGGACACGATCTGGCGGGCGATCGCAGAGGCGTTGCGGGAGTCCGCGGGGATCATCGTCACCACCCGATATGTCCGCGACGAATTGGTCCGAAGGGTCGTCGACATTCCGGCGCATCGGTTCATCACGCTGCCATGTGGCGTCGACACACGGGAGTTCCAACCCACGGAGAGCACCGCGATGCGGGATCGTTTCGACCTCCCGGAGCAGTTCGCAATCTGCGCGGGTGCTCTCATCCCGGCGAAGGGGCCCCAGAACGTCGTTGAGGCATCGAAACACTACGCCGACCTCGCTCCCACCGTCTTCATCGGGGAAGGGTCGGCAAGGCGAGAGCTCGAACGTGCGCTCGGTCGGCGCGGGACGTTCCTCGGGTTCGTGTCGGACGCCGAGAAGGCAGCGCTCTTCAACGAGGCATCGGTTCTCGTGGCGGCACCGGACAAGCGAGAACACTTCGGGATCATCTACGCGGAAGGTCTGGCGTCGGGCGCGGTCCCGGTTGCCTACCGCGGTGGGGGAGTGGATTCGATCGTGACCGCGGAGACCGGCATCCTCACCGATCGGACACCGGAGTCACTCGGGTCCGCCGTGAGATTCCTCCTCGAGCGGCCCGATACTCGCAAACTCCTGGCCCGGCGCGGCCGCAGACGCGCCGAAACCCACTTCGATGCAGATTCCCTGAGTCGGCACTTCGTCGAGTGGTTGACCGGGATCGTACGAGCGCACCGGCCGCCGCTGGTCGGAGCGCCGGTTTCGTGGCCGGGCTGGACGAGCGAGGAGGCGGTATGAGTGAGTGGACGGAAGCCGAGGTGCTGGCCGAGTTGGACCGGATGGTCGACGCCGGCGAGTTGGTAGGGCAAGGAGGAGCGTTTCTTGGTCTCGCCGACGGCCTCGTGGAGCGTTTCCTACACACAGGAAGCTTCGGGATCGCCGAAGACCCATTTGGCGGCAAGGACGCATCGCTCTTGTCGGATGATCATGCCTACTACCTCATGTTGTGGCGAATCTTCGACCAAACACCGGCTGCCGCCCTGGCAGACTTCGCCATCAAAGTGCGGCGGATCCTCGCCAAGAGGGTTTTCAAGTCGGTCGGTGAGGACGTCATCTTCCACCACGATGTCTACATCTTGTCGGGGAGGAACACTTCCCTCGGCAACGGGGTGTTCGTGAACCGGGGGGCCACTATCGACGACCGGGGGCCCATCACCATCGGCGATCACACGATGATCGCGGCCGGGGCGATCCTGACGACGCATGGCCACATCCTCGACGATTTCTCGAAGCCGCTCCCTTTCGGGGGTCGGACCGCGGCCCCGATCGCGATTGGCTCGAACAGTGTCATTGGCTTCCGGTCGGTCGTGATGCCGGATGTGACCATCGGGGACCGAGTGATTGTGGCGTCGAACTCGGTGGTCACGTCCGACATTCCCGATCGTTGGATTGTGGGCGGTCTGCCGGCCAAGAAGATCAAGGAGATCGTCCCCAGGGACTATTCCGACGGTTCACCCGCCAACGCCTGACCCGGCACCACCCCCGTCCCCGCCAACCCAGGGTTGGTTGCGTGGATATCCACTTCCTCAACCCTGGGTTGGCGGCACGACGCGGGGAGCGAGATCCGAGAGCGGGGTCTGTTCCGTAGTGTCTACGGAGTTGAAGGGAGACCCATGTTTCGGATTCGCAGGTTCCTCACCGTCGTCGTTGGAGTCGCTCTCGTATTTGGCGCCCCACCCGCGCTCGCTCACGAGTCCTTGCCCGACGTCATCGACCTACCCGGAGGCTTCTTCCCTGAGGGGATCGCTATCGGCCCCGGCTCTCAGGTCTACACCGGTTCGCTCGTCGATGGCGCGATCTGGAAAGGCGACCTTCGCTCTGGTCGTGGAGTGGTGTTGGTCGAAGGCACGGAAGGCAACCTGGCGGTGGGGCTCGACTTCGACCGCGGGAACCTGTGGGTGTCTGGCGGTCTCGGGGCCGAAGGGCGGGTCTACGACGCCCGGACCGGCGATCTCCTCGCCGCCATCCCGTTGGGGGCCGGAGGGTTCATCAACGACGTGATCGTCACCCGGCGTGCCGCCTACTTCACCAACTCATTCGTCCCCGAGATCTACGAGGTCCCCCTCGACCACAGCGGCAACCCCACCGGACCGGCTCGCACGATCATGCTCGCCGGCGACTTCCAGTTCGAACCCGGGCAGTTCAACGCCAATGGCATCGAGGCCACGGCGAACGGTCGACGGCTCATCGTGGTGAACAGCTTCTTCGGTGAGATATACACCGTCGATCCGACCACCGGGGAAGCGCGGCTGATCGATCTTGGTGGCGTTGCCGTGAACGGTGACGGACTCGTCCTCGCGGGGCGTACCCTGTACGCGGTTGAGGGTTCGAAGAACCAGATCACCGAAATACGCCTAGCCCCTGGTTCGGGTTCAGGTGCCGTGGTCGGGGCCTTGACGAGCAGTCTCTTCGATGTCCCGACGACCGCTGCCCGCTTCGGTCACAGCCTCTACGCGGTGAATGCGAAGTTCGGGACACCCCCACTACCCACGACGCCCTACGAGATCGTGCGCGTGTCTCGCTGAGACGAGCCGAGGCCGGGGTCACGCCGGGGTAGTGGCCCGGGTGGCCCTGGCCAGCGCTTCGACGATTTCGGGCGCGGGTTCGAGCCCGAGACCGTTCATGACCGCCTCGTATCGTCTGTACGCGGTGATTGCATCCCCCCGCCTCCTCACCGCTCCGAGCGCAGTGATGAGCTCTGCCCACAGCGGCTCCCGGTACGGTGCCTCGCTCAGCATGCTGTCGAGCATCGGGATCGCCCGGGTGTAGTGACCAACCGAGAGCTCGGCTCTGATGAGTGTTTCGGAGACGCCCTGACGGAGCTGATCGAGACGGATCGACTCGAGACGGAACGGGTCAACGTCGGCCAGATCGCAATAGGCAGGCCCGCGCCACAGCCCAAGCGCGCTTCGCGCCAGTTCGGCCGCGCGCGCCGGGCGGCACTCGAGTGCCTCCTCGGCGAGGGCCGCGTCGCGTTCGAACACACACGCGTCAATGTCGTCGACTCCCGCAAGAAGCACGTAGGCATGGTCCTCCATCACGAGCGCGTCGTGTCCCAACAGCTCCCGCACCTTGGTGGCGAGGGTGTGAACGCTGGTCTCGAGCGCCGATGGAGGATCCCCGCCCCACACGAGATCCACCAGTGTGTCGGTTCGAACCGCATGGTTGACCGACACCACGAGACCTGCGAGGAACGTTCTGAGATGGGCGCCGAGAGAGCGCGTCTCGCCGTCTGCCAGCACCTTGACGGGGCCCAAGACCAGGATTCTTGGCGGCTGCATGCTCTTTGAGCCTTTCGACTTCAGCGTATGGCGCAGCTCCAGGTCCTTCCAGGGCCTCCCGTCCCGAATGCGTCCGGCATGAGCGCTGAGTGCGTCCTTCTCGATTCCGGCGGTTGGGGGTCGCGAGATGATCGAAGTAGTGAAAGGAGGTGTTGAGGTGACAACGACACTCGAGCGACCCCGTGTCGAGGAGTCGCAAGTGCGGCCGCCGCAGGTCACTCCTCCTACCCCGCTGGTGAGGTGGATTCCGTGGCTGACCATGCTGGTTGTGGTCGTCATCGGAGCGGTGGCATTGTGGATCGCCAGTGAACCCGATGGGAGCTTTGACCGGGTCGAGGAGATTCGATTCGAGCTGATTCGGGACCGGGTGATCCTGCCGGACGTCTCGGCGATCACGGCAGAACAGAACCGGTTCTTGAGCCTGCGAGACCAAGGACGGCCCCAGGACACCAGCTTCGCCACGGTCGAAGAGCTTCGTTTCGAAGGGCTCCGGCCAGAGAGCTGACTGATTCGATCCCACCCCGCGACAACGCGGGGTGGGATCGCGGCTTCGATCTTCACGCGTAGCGGGTGACTGCCGCCCTACGCGCCCGCCAACCCAGGGTTGGATGCGTGGAATTCCACTCCCTCAACCCTGGGTTGGCTGCGCGGCGCGTACGATCGCTCGGATGCGGAGGCGTGGGGGTTCGATCGACTCGAGGACCGGTTGGGCTGTTGGCCTGCTGACCGCGTCAAAGCTGGTGCTCAACTCGGGGTTCCGTTTCGTGTATCCCTTTCTCCCGGCTCTCGGTCGGGGCCTCGGCGTAGATCTCCAACAGATGGGATTGGTGCTCTCGGTGCGGTGGGGAGTGGGATTCACAGCCCCGATCGCCGTCCGTGCGGTCGCGCCGAGGGGGCAGAGCCGGCGGCTGCTGATCACCGGACTGGCCGTCTTCGCTTTCGGGTCGTTCGTCACGGCTGTCTCGGGTGTCTTCGTGGGGGCGATCATCGGGTTCGCGTTCATGGGTTTGGGCAAACCTCTGTTCGACATCGGCGCTCAGACCCACGTCTCCGAGCGTGTTCCCTACGCCCGCCGCGGTCGCGTGCTGGGCATCCTCGAGATGTCATGGGCAGGCGGCTTCCTCATAGGCGCTCCGGTCGCAGGTTGGCTCATCGACCGGGGCGGTTGGGACCTGCCGTTCTGGACCGTCGGGTCGGCGGCGCTCCTCCTGGTCGGGGTCGTCGGATGGCTCTTCGCAGGAGCTGCGGCATCGACCGCCAACGGCGCGACCGGCACCGACCGGCCCTGGTCTCAATCGTTGGTCTTTCTCATCACCGTTGCCGCGTCCGCTGCAGCACTGGAGATCGTTCTGGTCACCATGGGTGCGTGGCTAGAGGGGGCCTTCGGGCTGACGCTCGCAGCGCTGGCCGGGGTCGGTTCGCTGATCGGCGTGGCGGAACTCACCGGTGAGGGGCTGATGGTTGCTTTCATAGACAGGATCGGGAAGCGGAACGCCTTCGCCTTGGCGCTCTCGACCGCTGCCGCCGCCCTCGTCGTGCTGTCGTTCGTCTCCGACCGCGCCGGACCATCGCTCTTTGCCATGTTCGTGGTGATGATTACCTTGGAGTTGGCCGTGATCTCCGCGATTCCGCTCGCGAGCGAGTTCCGCCCGTCGAATCGATCTCGATTCCTCAGCTGGTGGCTGGTCGCGGGGGGTATCGGCCGCATCTTCGCCGACCTCGTGTCGCCACGGCTGTACGAAACGTCGGGCATGCCCATGGTGAGTCGCGTCGCCGCGGTGACGGCGCTCATGGGCGCCGCCTTGCTGATGATCGGTGTACGCGAACTCGAGTGATTCGCCGGATATCGTCGTCACGCGGATCTGCGAGAATCTGATGATGAAGGTGGAACTACGCAGCGACAACGCCGTCGGCGTGGCGCCCGAGATGCTGGCGGCGCTGGCGGCCGCCAACCACGGCACGGAACTCGCGTATGGCGGCGACACCTACACCGAGCATCTTCACAATCTTGTCCGGGAGGTGTTCGAGCACCCGTCCGCCCGGGTGTTCCCGGTGACCACGGGGACTGCGGCCAATTCCATCGGCCTGTCGGCTATGGCGCCGCCTTGGGGGGCGGTCCTTTGCCAGCACAACGCCCACATCATCGTGAATGAGGGTGGAGCGACCTCGATGTTCGGTGCGGGTCTGGTGATGAAGGGTCTCGGGGGCGATTCGTTCAAGATCGACCCTGCCGAACTCGAGTCCTTTCTCGAGGCCACCGGATGGGGAGACCCGCATGTTTCCCAACCGGCCGTCGTCTCGCTCACCTCCCCCACCGAATACGGGACGGTGTACCAGCCGAAGGAGGTCGCGACCGTGGCGGAGATCGCACGCAGGTGGAACCTGGGTGTGCACATGGATGGAGCCAGATTCGCCAACGCCGCGGCGCGGCTCGGGTGCTCGCCGGCCGACCTGACCTGGAGGGCAGGCGTCGACGTGCTCACGCTTGGTGCCACGAAGAACGGGGCCATGAGCACCGACGCCATCGTGAGCTTCGACGACGCGGCTTCGGAACAGCTCGTGTATCGAACCAAGCGTGCGGGACACACAGCGTCCAAGATGCGGTTCCAGTCGGCCCAGCTGATCGCCTATCTCACCGACGGCTTGTGGCTCGAGCTGGCAGGGCACGCCAACCGGGCGATGGAACGTCTGGCCGCCGGGCTTGGCCAACTGGATGTCGGATTCGTCAACGACCCCGACGTGAACATCCTCTTCGTGACCATGCCGCCGGACGCCATCGATCGCCTCGCCGAGTCGGGCGTGCTGTTCTACCGGATGGATGAGTCGACTGTGCGGTTCGTGACGGCTTTCGCGACCACCGACGAACAGGTCGACACTGCAATCGCCCTGGTTGGTGCGGCTCTGGGTTGACCTTGCCGGGCCCCGGCGGTGTGGTCTGGGGTACGCTCGGATCACATCTGCGAGGAGGAGACGGTGGCTGGCGTCAGGGTTCTGGTCGGGACCAAGAAGGGCGCGTTCGTGCTCACCGCCGATGGCGCTCGGTGTGAGTGGAAAGTCGATGGCCCTCATTTTGCCGGATGGGAGATCTATCACGTCACAGGCTCGCCGGTGGACCAGAACCGGCTCTATGCATCCCAGTCGACCGGATGGTTCGGACAGCTCATCCAGCGATCGGACGACGGCGGCGTTACGTGGGAACCGATGAACAACGAATTCGTGTACGAAGGAGACGTCGGCACCCACTTGTTCTTTGATGGCACTCCGAGACCGTGGGAGTTCAAGCGTGTCTGGCATCTGGAGCCTTCGCTCGACGACCCGGACACCGTCTACGCCGGTGTCGAGGATGCGGCTCTCTTCAAGTCCACGGACGGCGCAGCGGGCTGGTCCGAGTTGACGGGCTTGCGCGGCCACGGATCGGGCGAGAAGTGGTCTCCGGGCGCGGGTGGGATGGGGCTTCACACCATCGTCCTCGACCCGTCCAACGCCCAGCGGATGTACGTCGCGATCTCCGCTGCCGGTGTGTTCCGCACTGACGACGGCGGCAATACGTGGTCGTCGAAGAACCATGGTCTGGTCTCACCCTGGGAGCTGCCGGATCCCGACGCCGAAGTGGGTCACTGCGTACATCGGATCGCCTTGCATCCGGCCAACCCCTCCACCCTGTACATGCAGAAACACTGGGACGTGAACCGCTCCGATGATGGAGGCGAGACCTGGTACGAGGTGAGCGGCAACCTGCCGAGTGACTTCGGGTTCGTTGTCGATGTCCATGCCCACGAACCTGAGACCATCTACGTGGTTCCGATCAAGAGCGATTCCGAGCACTTCCCTCCGGATGGACGGCTCCGTGTCTACCGAAGCCGCACCGGCGGGAACGAGTGGGAGGCTCTCACCAACGGTCTTCCTCAGGAGCACTGCTATGTCGATGTACTGCGCGATTCGATGGCCGTGGACTCGCTCGACGAGTGCGGCGTCTACTTCGGCACCACCGGCGGGCAGGTGTATTGCTCACCAGACGGCGGCGACACGTGGTCGGCGATCGTGCGGGACCTACCGCCGGTGTATTCGGTGGAGGTGCAGACGCTTCCATGATTCGGGTGCGCCTGCCCTATCACCTGCGCAACCTCGCCGGAACCGGTGCGGAGGTGGAACTCGAGATCGACGGCCCGGTCACGCAGCGCAAGGTCCTCGATGCCCTCGAAGCCCGGTACCCGATGTTGCGTGGGACGATGCGGGACCTCACCAC
>JAOUGY010000428.1 GCA_029865445.1 Acidimicrobiia bacterium
TGAACTCGATCCTCCAGGTGTTTCACCCCGACTACGCAGCCTTGCGACGGTACATGGTGGACGAGGCGCTTCTGACTCGTGCCGACGGGGTGTACTGGCGGTCGGGCGGACGGTATGAACCTATGGGGTGAGCGCCACTAACGTGCCTCCTCATGCCCGGATTGATGGCCTTCCACGCCCATCCCGACGATGAGGTGATTTCCACCGGCGGCGCCCTCGCCCGATACTCGACGCTGGGTGAGCAGGTGGTGGTGGTGACCGCCACCGATGGCGCCGAGGGTGAGATTCACAACTACGACAATCCCAACGAGATCAAACCCCGCCTCGCCGAGGTGCGGGCCGGCGAGGTCCGCGATGCGCTCGACGTGCTCGGCGTGCCCCACCACGAGTTCCTCGGCTATCGGGATTCAGGGATGATGGGCACCGAACCCAACATCCACCCGGACGCGTTCTGGCAGGCGGATCTCATGGAGGCGACCGCTCGCCTCATCCGGCTGATCCGTAGTTACAAGCCCGACGTGCTCACCGTGTACGACCCGTTCGGCGGATACGGTCACCCAGACCACATCAACGTTCACCGGGTCGGCGTCGCCGCGTTCGCGGGTGCCTCCGATCTCGGTCGTTTTCCCTTGGCCGACGACGAGGAACCCTGGGCACCCTCGAAGCTCTATTGGACCACTTGGCCCCGGAGTCGGGTGGTGCTCATGTCCGACGCTCGTTTCGCAGCGGGTCGGATCACCGAAGAAGAGCGCGACCGGGCGTCGGTGAGCGGCACTCCCGACGAGCACATCCACACATGGCTCGATGTCGGGGACATGGTGGATCTCAAGTTGAAAGCGCTGAAAGCCCACCGCAGCCAGATCCCCGAAGACTGGTTCCTGCTCACGGTTCCCGACGAGCTCAAACCACAGGTCATCGGGCGCGAGGCATACGTCCGCGTCTTCAGCCGGGTCCCCGCGCCAGACTCCGAAGACGACTTGTTCACCGGGTTGAGATGACCCCGGCAGCCGATCGCTGGGCCGCCGACCTTCGTTCTTGGGCCATCCCCGACGAGTTGCTGGCCGCCGTCGACGAGTCCCCCTACGGGTGGCCACAAGAGTTCTGGAAGCGTCGCTCGGAGCTGGCCCGGGTCGAGGATGAACCCGTGACCACAGGCATCGTGAGAGGCCTGTTGGGCCCCGAAGGGGTGCTTGCCGACGTCGGTGCGGGTCGGGGTCGGGCGAGCCTCCCTCTCGCTCGTGAGGGTCATCGTCTCGTGTGCGTGGAGAAGGATCCGGCCATGGCAGCCGGGCTGCGCGAAGACTCCGCCGGTCTCGAGGTCGAAGTCGTGGAGGAATCTTGGCCGGCCGCGTCGTCCCGGATGTCGGATGTCGACGTGGTCATGTCGGCCCATGTGGTGTACGACGTCCAGGACATCGGCCCGTTTCTCCTGGCGATGCATCGCCGAGCGCGTAGCGGAGTCGTCCTCGAGGTGACCGAGTCTCATCCGTGGTCGTCGATGGCTCCCTACTACCGCGCTCTCCACGGTTTGGAGCGGCCCACCGGGCCTACGGCAACCGATCTCACGCACGTTATCCGGGAGGTGCTCGGCGTCGATTCGAACATCGAGTGGTGGGAGCGTGGCGGCCAGCTGTGGTTCGCCGACTGGGACGAGATCGAGGCCTTCTACGGGCGTCGCCTCGTGCTTCCACTCCATCGCCGGGCCGAATTACGTCCGCTCCTGGCAACCCACGTCGAAGAGCGTGCGGGAAGGCTCTACGTCGGCGGCGAGGCGCGTCGGCTCGCCACCATCTGGTGGACCTCGGACCTCTGACCCGAAGCCTCCGATCGGCGTACAGTGGAACGTGAGGAGGTCTGAAATGGCCAAAAGACGTATCACCGCAATGGTGGGCGCCCTCTTCCTGATCCTGACGATTGCGGTGCCGGCCCAGGCCGGCCCCATCGATCCGAACGGTACGTTCACCGACGACGACGGGTCCGTGCACGAGCCTTCCATCGAAGCGATCGCCGAGGTCGGCGTTGCGAAGGGGTGCAATCCACCGACCAACGATCTCTACTGCCCCGACCTCGGGGTGACCCGGGCGCAGGTGGCTTCGTTCCTGATCCGGGCACTCAGCCTGGACGGCCCGATCCCGGTAGGGCCTGATGCCTTCGCCGATGACAATGATTCGGTGCATGCCGGGGACATCGACAAGCTGGCATCTCTCGGAATCGCCCGAGGTTGCGATCCGCCCACCAACTCTCTCTTCTGTCCTGACGACACCGTGTCCCGAGGACAGATGGCTGCCTTCCTGACCCGCGCCTTCGGCTACGTCGACGACGACCCGGCAACGGACCGTTTCGCAGACGACGACGGATCGGTCTTCGAGGGCGACATCGAGGCACTGGCTGCGGCCGGGGTCACAGTGGGGTGCAACCCTCCGACCAACGATCGGTTCTGTCCCGACAATCCGGTCACCCGCGCCGAAATGGCGACGTTCCTGATGCGAGCGCTCGGCTTGGACCCGCTGGCGCCACCCGAGGTGGGTGTCGCCGAACTGGTCCGCCCCGTGTTCTTGCTCGATCAGCCCTCAGGCGGGCCCTTCCTGGCGACGCTGGCCCGGTACGTCGAGTCCGGACAGGCCGGCGCCGAACGAGCCGTGATCGAGCTGCTCGAAGGGCTCGAAACGGAGGAGCTGTCGCAGATCCCGGCGTTCTCAACGGCCGTACCGGACGGCACCGAGCTGTTGGGCATCGATGTGACCGGTGGCACCGCCACAGTGGACCTCACCGGCGAGTTCGACGACGGCGGAGGATCGGCGACGATGTTCGCCCGGCTCGCACAGCTCACCTTCACGCTCGTCCAGTATGAGATGATCGATTCGGTGATGTTGGAGCTGGACGGTGTGCCGGTGACCGTGTTCTCTTCGGAGGGCATCGACATCTCGGGCGGCCTCGACGTCGCCTACTTCAACGACCTGGGTGTGATCCCCGAGAAGTTCCCGGTGTCACCGGCGGCCTTCGAGTTCGTGGAGAGCCCCTTCAACGTGGAAGG
>JAOUGY010000429.1 GCA_029865445.1 Acidimicrobiia bacterium
ATGAGCGGCAGCCAGGGACCAAGAGAGGGGGCGGACCGTTCCACGATTCGAGCCAGGGCCAGCCCGACTTCTTCCGCCGACGCTTCCAGGGGAATGCCGAAGGCGGTCCTGACAAGCGTGCTCATGAGTCGGTACGGCGTCGTGCGGTCGTACTCCGACGCTCGCGTTACCACCACCCGGGCATCCGTCTCCGCGGCCGCGAACTCCTGCATCAGTCGAGACTTCCCGATGCCGGCAGGACCGACGAGTGCCACGACCGCTCCCCGGCCAGCCCGGCTCCTCGCCGACACGTCGGCGAGGACGCCCATCTCCAGTTCCCTGCCGACGAACGGCACCGAACTCTGACCGTCCGACGCCACCTTGATGGGGGCGCCCACTTCGACGATGCCCACCGGCTCCGTCCGGCCCTTCACACTCACCACCTCGGGCCCCGCCATCTCGAAGTGCCCTTCGAGCTGACCACCAACCTTGTCGGTGACAAGGATCTGGCCTTCGCCGGCCAGGCCGGCGAGGCGGGCGGCGACGTTTACCGGGTCGCCCATCACGGTGTAGGCCCGCCGGAAGGACGCTCCGAGGTCGCCCGCGAACACGGCACCGTCGGCGACGCCGATCCTGATGTCGAGCGCACCGGCGACGTCGCGTGCCGCCACAACCGCCCGAACCACCCGATCGTGTGGTTCAGGGACCGAATGAGGGACGCCCCCGGTGACGACGAGGCGGATGCCATCGTTGTCGATGTCGGACGCCAGCACGCAAACTCGATGGTCGGAAGCGGTCCGCACCAGGGCGTCGATGAAGTCGCCTAGGGCTTCGAGTGTCTCCTCGGATCCGGCGAGACCGACAACTCGGACAAAGGCCACGACTGCAGGTCTGTGTTCCCCTTCGGATCGGGTGACGGTGAGCTCGGAGTGGAGACTCGCCGGCACAAAGGCGGATGGTCTGAGGTCGGTAGACACCTCGATCTCGAGAACAGCATCGAAGTCGGAGGGTTCCGGAGCCGAAATGACAACAGCGCCGTGAGCTCTCGGCGTCCCGGTACAACCGGGCTCGACGGCGCCGAGCGTGCCCATCCCAGCGACGATCTCTCCCGATCCGGCCGCTCCTTCGAGTGCCAGGACATCGTTGACGACAGCCCCGCCGAACAGCACGGTGGGCTGGCGAGTCCCGACCACATGCACGTCGATGGTCCCCGACGCCACGCCAATCGACGCATCGAGAACCTCATCGGACGCGATGGCATCCCTCATCTCGACCGCCGCGGTGAGGGCCCGTCGTTCGTGGTCGGGACCGTCGAAGAGCAGCAGCACGGCATCGCCGCCGAACGAGAGCAGATCTCCCCCTTCGAGGCGGGAAATCGCGAGGATCTCGGCGAAAACGGCGTTGACTGCGTCGGTGATCTGCTCGGATCCGATGTTTCCTGCGAGTGCCAGGCTCTCTGTCAACTGGGTGAAGCCGGAGACGTCGGCGAAGACGAGGGTTCCCTCGATCGGGCCGGGTCGCCTCGCGAGGACGAGGCGTGGAAGATAGAGCAGGAAACGCGCCTCACCGGGCCCTGCCTCGTTGTCGCGCGTCTCGGGGACACCCATCTCACCCGAGAGTACCGGGGACCGCCTTCCCGCTTCCACGTATCACGGACAATCCTGCAATCTCCACTATGTCGATCGGCTTCCCCGGGTAGAGTTTCAGCGGGGCAAAGAGTGGGAGGAACAGTGGGTGTATTCGTTCGACGTCGTCAGCGTCGAGTCTCGGTGGTCCTGGCAGCAGCGATCATCGCCTCGGTGGTCCCACTGGGTGCCGGTCCCGCACTCGCGGCCGACATCACCGTCTGTTCTTCGGGGTGTGACTTCGACAGCGTCGCAGCGGCCGCGGCCGCCGCCCAACCGGGAGACACCGTGCTGGTGGGGCCGGGCGAGTACAAGGAGAACGTCGACGTCTCGACCGACCTGGCGATCCGGGGGACTGGACGCGGAGTGATCATCTCTGGGCCCGGACCTCAAGACCGGCCGGTCATCGCCGCAGGAGATTCGGATGTCACCCTCGCCGACCTCACAATCACGGCCGGCTCGAACGACGCCGGCGACGGTGGAGCGATCGCCGGCTCGGGAAGCCTGATCCTGGACGGAGTGACCGTGTCCGGCAACAGCGCCGCCACCGGAGGTGGCGTTCACTTCACAGGGACCTTCCTCCGAATCGTCGACTCGGTCTTCAGTGACAACTCAGCTAGTCAAGGCGGCGCCCTCTTCGCCAACGTGTCCGAGGCCGTCATCATCGAACGAAGCCTGTTCCGATCGAACTCGGCATTCTCCGGATCCGGGCTCGGAGGGGCGGTTGCGTTCACCGGCCCATCACTCGATGTCATCAGATCCACCTTCGACGGCAACGGCGCCAACCGGGGAGGGGCCATCTACGCCCCGGTTGGGAACATCGACGTGACCACGAGCACCTTCGATGCCAACTTCGTCGAGTTGACCGGCGGCGGCATCCATCTGGAGGCGGGCATCCTGAATGTCGCCGAGACAACCATGACGCGGAATGCCGGGACCGGAGGCGCGATCTTTGCCGGCGCCGAGGTAGCTCAGGTCGTCATCGGCGGCACGCTCCTCGCCGAGAACTCAGCGGCTGGCGCAGACTGTGCCAGAGCCATCGGGTCGGTCGGCGGCGTGTTCGTGTCGGCGGGGTACAACTTCTTCGAGACCGACCAAGGGTGCGCCGTGATCGGTGGCGTGAACGATCTGATCGGGGCCGGCGATCCGCTCCTCGACGAGCTCGCCGGCGAGCCGCTGCCGGTTCGGGTGCCGTTGGTGGGTACGCCGGTTCTCGACGCCGGTAACCCGGATGGCACCGACACCGACCAGCTGGGTGCGCCCCGGGTCGGGGCGTATGAGATCGGCTCCGTCGAGCTTGGCGACCGAATCATCTCCATCGGCGACACCCAGGTCGATGAAGCCGCCGGTGTCGCCACCGTCTTCATCTCGAGCAACATCGTGACTCCCCTCGATGCCTTCATCACCTACGTCACAGTCGATGG
>JAOUGY010000111.1 GCA_029865445.1 Acidimicrobiia bacterium
TTGGAGGCGTCGGATCTCCTCGCGGCCGAAGGCGTTTCGGCCCGGGTGGTGAGCCTGCCGTGCTGGGAGTTGTTCTTCGCCCAGGACGACGAGTACCGGCGCTCGGTGTTGGGGGAAGGCATCCCGAGAGTGGGGATCGAAGCCGGGGCCAGCTTCGGCTGGGAACGAATCGTCGGGGACGGCCCGATCATCGCCATCGACCGTTTCGGCGCTTCGGCCCCTGCCGATGTGCTCGCCGAAGAGTTCGGATTCACCCCGGAGCGAGTGGCGGCTGCCGTTGGGAGCTCGCTCGACCGGCGACAGGCCAACCGACACCATCCAGGCTGAAGGTAGACTGCTGCTCCGATGGCGACAGCTTCCCACCGTCAGTCCGTGATTTCTCGCGCGCTCGATTATCTTCGTGATCTTGCGCGTCGGCGCGAGTTTGCTTTAGCGCTGGGGACCGGGAACCTGAAGGCCCGCAACGCCAACACAGGCCTGGGGATCCTCTGGTGGGTTCTGAACCCTCTCCTCTTGGGTGCCGTCTACTACCTGGTGTTCGGCGTCATATTCCCTGGGCGTCGACCGGACAACTTCCTCGTCTATTTACTCTCCGGCATGTTCGTGTTCCACTTCACTAGCCAATCCATGACTGGCGGAGCAAACTCGATCATCAGCAACGCCAAGTTGCTTGCGAACCTGAGATTCCCTCGACTGATCCTACCGATATCAGCACTCATCGAGGCGGCCTCGGGGTTCCTAGTATCTCTAGGCCTCCTCGTATCGATAGCCGTCATCACGGGCCAAGCTTCGATTACTCACCGAATTCTCTACCTACCTGTTGTCATAGGTGTTCACCTTCTGTTCAACCTCGGTCTCGGCGCGATGACTGCCCGCTTGGCCGTCCCGTTCCGTGACATCAACAACCTGATCCCGTACATCAACAGGATTTGGTTGTACCTGTCGCCGATCATCTGGCCCCTCTCGTTTCTCGACGATGCGGAGCCGTGGGTTCGGACAGCGATACGTCTGAATCCCATGTACGACTTCATCGGCCTATACAGAAGCGCTCTGCTCGGTTCGCCGATCATCGCCGATCATGTGATCGGTGCGGTCGCGGCTGCTCTCGTTGTGGGTTTCCTCGGCATTGGCCTCTTCGTGAAGTACGAGGGCCACATGGTGAGGTACTTGTGAGCAGACCTGCGCTGATGGTCGATCGAGTGAGTGTCCGGTATCGACCCTACGTTGACCGCAAGCCGACTCTCCGGCGATCGCTAGCCAGTCTTCGCTCGCGGGCGACAACCGAGGTCGTCGCACTGGACGACGTCTCGTTTCGAGTCGAGAAGGGCGAGGCGTTCGGGATCGTCGGCCGCAATGGAGCCGGCAAGAGCACACTCCTTCGGGTAATGGCCCGGACTCTTCGACCGAACGAGGGCAGGGTCGTGGTCAACGGCCGCGCGTCAACGTTGTTGCAACTCGGCGTCGGATTCAATCCGGAGTTATCCGGGCGCCGAAACGTGTATCTGGGTGGTCTCGCGTCGGGACTTCGTCGCGCAGAGATCGACCAGGTGTTCGATGACGTTGTCGAATTCGCAGGCCTCGGAGAGGCGATCGATCGCCCGGTAAAGACGTACTCCTCCGGAATGTTCTCGCGGCTTGCATTTTCGGTCTCGATGCACCTCGATCCCGACATCATCCTGCTGGACGAGGTTCTTGCGGTTGGCGACGCCGAGTTCCGCAAGAAGGGAATCCAGACAATGCGCCAATTGCTTGAGCGATCCGGCACGATCGTCTTTGTCTCGCACGCACTCCCGCAGGTGGTTGACTTCTGCAGTCGGGCGATGTGGTTGGACGCGGGCCGCGTTCGCCTGATCGGTCCCTCGGCTGACGTGGTCGAGGCTTATCAGGGCAGTCTGCGGTGATGCACCGGTCTGTGTGGCCGTCGTCGCCACCTCGCCATTTGGATGGGTCTCCTGGTCGACTGCGAACCCACGATCTCGAAGCGGACCGGATATTCGAGCGTGAGGTTGCGATGTCTGCGCGAGCGCGTCGGGTTAGGGTGCCCGTCGGGATGTGCCTTTAGGAGGTTGAAAGTGGAAATGAGCTCCGAGACGCTCGACCTGCTTGCTGAGGCAAGTGTGCAGTCGACCCGCGGGTCGGTGCTCCCACTCGCGCCGGTGTGGGTCATCGGGTCGCCCCGTTCCGGTACCACCTGGTTCGGGAGGATTCTGGACTCGAATCCGGCCCTGTTCATCACTGAAGAAACCCGTGTCATGAGCATGCTCAATCGCGTGGTGAATCGACTTGCCCAGGACCGCTGGCTTCTGCAGCGCGGACAGAAGGCGATGATCAGGCGGCTGGGTGCAGACCTCCCGGGGCTGGTTGAGCGCTTCTATTCCGATCTCGGTGCTCGGCCGGATCAGCGGTGGGGTGACAAGCACCCTCATTACGCCGACCGGCGACGGGATCCCGAGTGTCTGACGCTCATCAATGCGCTGTTTCCGGACTCGCAGTTCATACATCTGATTCGCGACGGGAGGGCGGTTGCCGCCTCTTTCCGTGACCTTGGATGGGGCAACCTCGAATACTCGGCTGAGATCTGGGTGAATCACGTCCGTCACGCACGAGAGTTCGGTCAGACGCTCCCACCGGAGCGGTACCTCGAAGTGCGCTATGAGGACCTCGTCCAGGACACGAGGAGCGAGGCTGAGCGTGTCCATGAGTTTCTGGGCGTTCCTTGGCATGACCGCGTGGACCAGTTCTTGGCTGAGGGCGCTGCAAAGCCGTGGTCGGCGCCCACGACGAGTGATTCCGAACTCGGCAAGAGCACTTGGGCGGAGAGGTTCGAAGACGATGAGGTAGCTCGAGTTTTGGAGACGCAGGGCCCCACGCTCGTAGAGCTGGGCTATTTACCGCACTACGAGCCACCGCCGGCTGAGACCGTTCTCGAAGATGACGTGGTTCTGGGGGCCAAGAGCAGGTCGACGCCAGTGGACGAACGCGTCGCGTTCCTTCTGGTTGGGATGGCGCGGTCGGGAACCACTCTGTTGCAGAGATTGGCGTCCGAGCTGCGCGGTGTGTGGGTCCCGCAGGAAACCCACTTCTGGCGACACGCCCCGATCCTCGCCCAACAATTCGATTTTCCCATCGATCGGAAGGACGCCAGGCGCGCTCTGGCGTGGTTTGTATCGCGAGAGTCATCGGAGTCCCTTGGCCTTGACCCCGACGAGCTGGTGTCGGGGCTCGGCGAAGAGTCCTACCTCTGGGATCTGTTCGTCGCGGTCGTCGCCCGCCTTGCGCCCGAAGACGCGGTGATCCTCGGCGAGAAGACGCCGGACCACCTTCGGTGGACCCGGCAATTGCTCGAGGCCCTGCCACACCTCCACATTTTCGGGTTGATTCGGGATCCACGGGCCGTATTCCGTTCGCAGAAGGGTGTTCCATGGGGGATCGAAGACCCATGGGTCTTCTCGGAGAAGTGGCTGGAGTTGACTCGTCTTCTAGCGGATCTGCAGGTCACCCATCCGGATCGGGTCACGGTCTTCAAATACGAGGCGATGACCGACCAGCCGGGGGAGGTTCGAACGCGAATCGCTCAGGCGTTGGGCATCAAGGACGAGGCCCGGCCACTCGACGGAGAGATGGGCGGGGGCTTGTTTGATGAGAGTGAGTGGTGGAAGAAGAACACGTTCGGCGAGGTCCGCGCGGCCGGCGACGAGTGGCGGAACAGCCTGAGCGACGAAGAACGAGCGATCATCGAGTACCGCTGTGGATTGGCGATGAGCGAGTGGGGCTACCCAACGGATAGCCTGGAACGGCCGGAGATCCCCGACGATCTCGCCGATCGACTGGGTCCAACGCTTCGAGCAGGGCACGAGGCCGCGGCAAACGTGCTCCCAATAGGGTCTGCCCAGGCCGCGGCCTGGGCCCACACGCCCTACCGGCGCGCGGCCCGCTGGCAATCGCGGGCGGAAGCGCAGGCAGCTGAGACCAAACGAATGCGGGCATGGGTCGAGGCCGAGAAAGCCCAGCTCGCCGAATGGAAGGAACAAGCCAGAAATCTCGCTGCGATTGACGCCGGGCTGTCCCGACGAACCACGGAGCTCGAGGACAGTGCCCGAAAACTCGAGTCGGAAGTGGCTTCGCTCCGGACATCGTCCGCATCGTGGAAGTCACGGGCTGAAGAGCTTCGAGGGGAGAGGGATGCCCTTGGTCAGCGGGTCGATCGGGCGGAGCTGGGATACCTGCGATCGGAGCGGCGCGCTCGCGTTGTCGCGGGAGAGATGAAGAGACTCAAGGCTCGTCGGTGGTGGCGGCTTGGTCAGGTGCTTGCTCGTTGGTTCGACAAGCCGTGGCGCGTTGACAGATTGGGGCGTGGGATCGTTGATCTCGCTCGATCTCGAGCACTCCCAGCGCGGCCGAACTTGAGCGATCTCGATGAGCGGATCACGTTGAGGACACGCCGATTGCCAGAGTCCGGGTCCAGCAGAGAGAAAGCCCGCCATCTCATCGACGGCGGCCAGTACGAAGCTGCACTGGAAACTGTCGAGGGGGATGCCGCGCTATCGGCAACCGCCACGGGTCGTCTTCTGGCGCGAGACGCGCACATCAAACTCGGTGAGCTGACCGCAGCGCTTCAGGATGTGCGAGACGCGCTCCGGGTCGAGGACAGCACCGGTCTGCGGATGCAAGAGCGAGTTTTGGTTGGGCGGTTGAGGGAAACGGAAACCTGGTGGCTCCCTGATGCCGGCGAGCCGCTCGCGGACTTCAACGCGGACCGATCGAAGATTCTCCATGTCCTCAAGGAGTCTCTCCCATTCTTTGAACGGGGCTACACCATGCGCTCCCACAGCACATTGCTTGCACAACGGAACGCGGGTTACGAACCCGTCGTCGTGACCTCACTCGGTTTCCCCCGGGAACAGGGCGTGGAGGACTTCGCCGAGGTCGATTTGATCGACGGCATAGTCCATCATCGCCTCGACTTGGGCCCCTCTTACGACGGCACGAGCGTGCCCTACGACCTCCGCCTCTCGGACCACGCCACGATGGCCGCTCGGCTCGCCGAGGTGGTGCAACCCGGCTTGATCCAGTCCGGTTCCGGATATCGCGGATATGAGACCGCGTTGGTGGGACTGGCGGTTGCGCGGCGGCTCGGTATCCCCATGATCTACGAGATTCGTAGCTTCCTCGAGCAAACGTGGACTGCCGAAGTTGATCGGAGTGAGGCTGGGGAGTACTACCGCCGTCGGTTCGACCAAGAAGTGCGGTGCCTGAAGGATGCCGACCACGTCATCACCATCGCCGATTCGATGAAGCAGGAGATCATTGGACGCGGGATCGATCCAGACAAGATCGATGTGGTTCCGAATGTGGTGGATGTCGACAGGTTCGCGCCTCGCCCCAAGAATGCTGAACTTGCCAAACTGTACGGCGTCCACGATCGGTTTGTCCTGGGGTACATTTCCAATCTCGGGTGGCGGGAAGGGATCGACAACCTCGTTCGTGCGGTGGCGGTCCTGCGAAGAAAGGGCTATGACGTCGCCGGTCTCGTTGCAGGGGAGGGACCCGAATTGGATTCTTTGACGAGCCTGGTGGCCGAGTTGGGATTGGAGGCCGATTTTGTCTTCACGGGCCACATCCCGAACGATGAGATCGAGGAACACTATGCGCTGATCGACTTGTTCGTGATACCTCGAGTCGATGATCGAGCCGCGCGCCTCGTCACTCCACTCAAACCACTGGAGGCGATGGCGATGGGGCTCCCAGTGATTGCCGCGGATCTGCCGGCCCTGCGAGAACTTGCCAGCCCAGGGGATAGAGGGATGGTTTTTGCCCCCTCGGATCCTGACGATCTTGCCAGGGTGGCCGCAGACCTCATCACCGATGTGGGCACGAGGCACCGGCTCGCCGCGGCAGGTCAGGCTTGGGTGAGGGCTGACCGAACACTTGAATCGAACACGCGACGCTACGCAGAGATTCTCTCGAGGGCCCTCAAATGAGCGCGCTGATCCCGCAAATCCCCGCTCACGCGGATGTATCGCGGGCCGTGCGTTCTCTACGTTCCGAGTCGCATCCAATCGTTCTCGGTTACCACCCCGTGGCCCGTATGAACCCTTTTCAGTCGTTGCTGTATCGGAACGCCTACGATCAAGGATTCGCCGCCGTTCCTCTGGTCGGGCTCGACGAGATACCTTCGCTGCGCACCGCCACGAGCATGGGCGCGCTCCCGGTGTTGCATATTCATTGGACCGCTGACGTATTGCGGTCGGCGGGCTCCACGCACGAGGCGCGCGCTGCAAAGGACCGCTACCTCGGCGTTCTGGAAAGTATGCGCAGCGAAGGGGTCCGACTGGTCTGGACCGTGCACAACGTCTTGCCGCATGGCTGCCCACACCCTGGGGTCGAAGCTGAGCTGCGGGCATCTCTCGCCTCGATGTGTGACGTGGTCCACATCATGAATCCCAGAACGATGGACTTCACCGCCGATCACTATCCGATCCCTGACGATCGTGTGATGTCGGTTCCGCATCCCTCCTACAACGGTGCATATCCGAAGCACTTTGAAAAACGGATGGTCCGGTTCGAAATTGGCTTCGAGCCGAGTGATCTCGTGGTCGGAATCCTCGGCTCGATTCAACCGTACAAGGGGATTGGCAGGTTTCTCGATGCCCTCGAGACAGCGCGGCTGAAAGAACCTCGATTGCGAGGTTTGGTCGCTGGAATCCCGGGGGGAGACGTTGGGTCGGTGGAGTTGATTCAACGCCTGGAGCGAGACGAGACCGTCCTCTCGGTCCCGCGGCGTCTTGATGACACGACCCTCTCAAGGCTGCTCACTGCCCTTGACCTCCTAGTCCTTCCATACGACGCCAGCCTCAACTCAGGAGCTGCTCTCCTTGGCCTTGCCTTCGGACGGCCGATCCTCGCCCCGCGCGTAGGACAGTTCGATGTGCTCGAATCGCTTGGTCTCTGCGTGGTTTATGACCCGTCGGACCCCGGTGCGCTCGCATCAAGTTTGGGAGAGGCATCAGCAATCGTGGCTGAGCACGATCCTGGCAGGGCGGCAGGTTACTGCGCAGCGAGTGATGCCACCATCGTGTCGACGGCGTTCTTTCAAGGTCTCAGGGAGAGGATCTCGCCATGACGCATATCCATGTGGTGGGCGCGCGCCCGAACTTCATGAAGGCCGCACCGGTAATCAAAGCACTCGTCGAACTCGGAGAGGTCCCGACATTGATCCACACGGGTCAACACTATGACGCGCTGATGTCCGACGTCTTTTTTCGAGATCTGGGAATCCCTGCTCCCGACGTTCATCTCGGAGTCGGTTCTGGTAGCCATGCGCAGCAAACTGCGGCACTCTTGACAGAGTTGGAACGGGTCTTCCGGGAGCACCAACCCGAGGGCGTCGTCGTTTATGGCGACGTGAACTCAACCCTTGCGGCTGCCCTTGCTTCGTCGAAGTTGGGGATCCCGACGGCTCATGTGGAAGCAGGCCTTCGAAGCTTTGACCGTTCGATGCCGGAAGAGATCAACCGAGTAGTCACAGACGCTCTCGCCGACTTGCATCTCGTGACCAGCCCCGAGGCCCTGGCGTTACTGTCCCGGGAGGGGATCTCGGCCGACAGGATGCACTTCGTGGGTAACACGATGATCGACTCGCTCATCGCCAATCGACATCTATTCGACGACGGGGTTGCGACAGCACTCGGCATCTCGGAACCATATGGCGTGATCACGCTCCATCGACCAGGCAACGTCGATGACCGTCGCGCGCTTCGTACGATTGTGAGTGCGCTGGCGGAGGTCTCGCGGTTCGTCCCGCTGGTATTCCCCGTGCACCCTCGCGGGAAGGCCGGTTTGGAGGCTGTTGGACTCGAGTCTTCGGAGCGCCTGCGTCTCGTCGAGCCGCTCGGCTATATCGATTTCATGTCACTCGTGTCTGGAGCGGCGCTTGTCATCACCGATTCGGGAGGCATCCAGGAAGAGACGACTGTGTTGGGTATTCCATGTTTGACGATGCGTCCGAATACCGAACGGCCGATAACGATCACTCAGGGCACCAATCGCTTGGTGAGGCCGGATGAACTCGGGGGAGCGGTCGAGGCGATACTCAAATCACCGCCTGACCTCCGCCCTCCTCCACCTTTGTGGGACGGTCACGCAGGGGGTCGTGCTGCGAGTGTCATCGCCGACTGGCTTCGAGCTCTCCGCGATCAGCGGTAGTGCCAGACCTGATGCTTGCGAGCCGTACTCCGCGGTGACCGACATCGGCTGGGTTTGACGGCCGAGTTCCCGACGCGCTGCGGGCCGCGGCTACAGCACTTGACGGATCACTTCATCGACGCGATGGCTCACCGTGTGCCCAGCATGGATCCAGGCCATGGCTTGACGTCCGCGCTCGCCACCGCCGTCGTTGAGTAGTAGTTCGAGGGTGGTCCGGCATTCATTTGCCGAGCTCACGATGGACACGATCTCGGGAGGGATGAGTTCGCGAATGGCCCGGGCATCTGCAGTGACGATTGCTGTCCCCGATGCGAGAAGCTCGAAAACACGTCGGGCGCACATAGTCGGTGAGGTGGTGACGGTGTTTACGTTGAGGAAGACGCGATAGCGTCGGTATGCTTCCAACGTCTGCGCGTAGGTGAGGCCTCCCATGATGGCGGATCGGTACCGCGCAGGCCAGGCAAAGCGTTCGTCCTTCGTTCCGGCGAAGCGATCGAATATATGAAGCCCGAACTCGGTCGCCGGCCCGAGCAGCATCTCCATCTGCTCTCGGCGTTTCGGGTGCTTGGCGACGTAGTATGAGCCAGCAAACGCTACCGATCCAGTCCTGACATCGTCGTTCTCAGGTGGGTGATGGATGGTGGGTTGAGCGGCGAACGGGAGTACCGCTACCCGGGAGTGGCTGAGATCGCGCACGTAGCGATCGATCATATCGCTGTCTACGGTGAACACGTGATCGAATAGTGATGCCGATGAAATGAACCAGTCGTAGTTGATCGGGTCCTCCTTGTTCCAGAAGACCGTGGGAATGCCACGGGATCGGCACCAGTCCACCAGCTCTTTCAGAGCGGGGTGTGGTGCGCCGAAACGGGCGATCCGAGTCGACCATGATCCATCGATCCCCGAGAATGCCGACTCGACGAACAGGAGATCCGGAACCGACTCCTCGAGCTGATCGAGTCCGTACACTGGAATGTCGATGCACTTCATCTCGGGACCGAATGCCGCTCGCGAGAACTCGTCGAGCACGGTCGCGACGACCAGATCTCTTTTTGGCGCGGGTATGGGCAGCGTGACGTCCGGGATCGCTCCGACTCCAGGTACGTGGATGCTGTTCTCGGACAGAGGTGGCCTGGTCTCCATCTGGACGTTTCGCATGGGTCGGTACCAGCGTCGTTGAGCGCGGGCGAGGCGCTCACGGAGTAGAGCCCGGTCAGATTCGAGCTTTCGTACGCGATCCGAGAGGGCGGAGTTGCGGTCCGTGAGTCGATCCAGCTGGGCCTGGAGTGCCGACAGATATTCGCCCGAACGATCCTGGGACGCACCGGCGTCTTGCATGGTCTGCAAGCTAGCCAGGCGAGTTCGAGGCTGCCAATGACAAACGATCAGAAGGTCTAGCCTGCGGTTTATGAAAGACATCTGGGGGAAGATCAAGACTTGGATCGAGGCTCGGCCGCTTGAGGTCGGCCTCGGAGGTATCGCGTTGGCTGTGTTCGGGATCACCTTCGGCGTGGTCGGCCTCGCCTCGAGGGGTGAGCCTTCTGAGTCGCCGGCCACGACAACGACGACGGAGATCGTCGCTGAGACCACCGAGCCGGCGCAACCCGGCGATCCCGTTACTTCCAGCACCACCGAGCCAGTTGAGTCCGGGGCGGCCCGCATCGCCGTGCGTATCGACAACGCACCCGATGCCCGGCCTCAGGTCGGCCTAGGGGCTGCGTCGCTCGTCGTCGAGACCCCGCTCGAGGGAGGGATGACGAGATTCACCGCCTATTACCTACCGGGCACCGCTCCGGTGGTGGTGGGGCCGGTCAGGTCGGTTCGGCCGGTCGACGCCGACCTCACGGCGCCATTCGCCACCACACTGGTGGCCACCGGCGGACAGCCGTTCGTTCTCCAGGACTTCGCCCCTGCCGGGGTCGCGCTGGCGATGCCGGAGACCGCGCCTGGATTCCAGGCGCTGGAGCGGCCATCCCCCTACAACCTGTTTGTCAACCTCGAACAGGTCGAGGCGGTCTATCCACCCACCCCTGTGGACGAGGCCGGACTGCCCGAGGGTGACCTTCCCGGAGGAGCCGACGCGGCCACTGTGGCCGTACCGTTCGCTACCGAGATCGGTTGGGAATACACGGACGGGGCCTACGTCCGTACGGAGGGTGGCGAGCCCTTCATGGTCCTCCCGGATCTCGAATCCGAAAGCGCTCAGTACGCGGCCGACACAGTCGTGGTGGTTTTTGCCGCGCAACGTTCCGCCGGATACACGGACGGCAATGGCGTGGACGTTCCGACCTTCGATGTCATCGGGCAAGGTCGGTTGCTCGTGTTCGCGGGAGGAAAGGTCGTAGCCGGTTCGTGGGCTCGCTCCGCCCAGGAAGATCCGTACCGGTTCTTCACCGAGTCGGGTGAGTCGTTCGGGATACCGCCGGGGCGCACTCACATGATGGTGGTTCCCCGAGAACTCGAAGTCGGGTACTGACCAAACCTGTTACGACACCCCTACAGATTCTGCTCTCTCCTGCCGAGGTTCACTTCATGCCCCGCTTCCTGTTCACCCTGCTCGTCCTTGCGCTGATGGTGCCGGCCGTGCCTGCTGCG
>JAOUGY010000430.1 GCA_029865445.1 Acidimicrobiia bacterium
CGAACCCAACGTTGTCGAGTGGATCGGCGACCGCTCCGGGGTTCTCACCGAGGATCTGCACGTCACTGACCGCGACACCCCGTGCCACCAGCTCCTCATGGGCACGTGTGATGTCGTGGACTACGAGTTGCAGCCCTTTGAGGGACCCTGCGGGCATCTCGGCAACGACCCCTTTGCCGATCACGATCGAGCATCCGGATCCGGGTGGGGTGAGCTGTACGACTCGGGCGTCGTCGCTGATCGTGGTGTCGTGATCGACGGAGAATCCCAGCTGGTGGTGATAGAAGTCCTTGGCCCGGTCGATGTCTGAGACGGGAACGACGACAACTTCCAGTGTCCAGTTCACTTGCTTCGCTTTCTCGGTCTTGGACGACGATTCATCGCCATGACTGTAGGAGACGGTGGCGGTGGATCGTCGCTTGGCCGAGTCAGACAGCCGGTCGAAACCCGTTCCTGCACGAACTCGGTTCCCGCTACTGCTCGAGCATGGTGAGGCGGATCTCGACGAGGCGGCGGATGAGGGCCTCTTCGGGGACCGTGTCAATTGGGAACCGCAGGCTGCCCTTGGCCCAGTCGTAGCCTTCCAGCAGCTCTGGCTCGAGTCGTGAGATGACCGAGCCGGAATGGGGGAAGTAGCTGCAGTGTCGTTTGGCTGCGGCGTACCCGGCCACCGCTTTCCCGTTGACCTTGAATGCGGGCACGCCGTAGGCGACGCCTTCTTCCGCCTCGGGGAGGATCGACGCCAGCATCGCCCTCAGCTCGATCAGCGTGCTGCGCTGTGGTTCGGGCGTGGCGTCCAGGTATTCGTCGACTGTCATCCTGCTAGACCTCCGTTCCGACCGATTCAGCGGTGGTGTTCGGCGAGGATGGCGTCGGTCTGGCTCAGTGCCTGGGTGATGCCTTCTTCCATGCCCATCTCGAGTACCTGGGCCATCGCTTCCGGCGTGGGGAAGAAGCTCGCGATGGTCATACGAGTCTCGCCGGATCCCTGCTCGTCGATCGACACGACGGTCCTCGTGCGCGGCAAGTCGGGATTTTCGCCCCCTTCGTCGTCTGCGAAGAAGTCCTCGAACTCCAACCGGGAGGGCTCCTCGACACTGATCATCCGCCATCCACCGTGATAACGCTCACCGTCGGGACCGGTCATGTAATACCGCACGATCCCCTCCGGTGCCAGATGATGCTCGGTCACGGTGGCCGGATGCGTCGGTGGCCCCCACCACCGCTCCAACTGACGGGGATCGGCCCACAACTGCCACACCCGTGCCGGGGATGCTGAATACTCGGCGACGATGGTCATGGTGGCCTGTTCGACGTTCTTGGTCACGGTGGTGACGGTCATCTGTCTTCTCCATGCTGGGTTTCGGAGAGCACCTCTCCGAAACGGTCGAGCCGCTCACGCCATATAACTTCGAGGCGGTCGAGCGTCTGATGGGCTGCTGCCAATGCGGCCGGAACGGTGGTGACGATCTGTTCGCGCCCGTGTCGGTTCTTGCGGACCAGACCGGCCGATTCCAAGACGCCGACGTGCTTCTGGATGGCCGTGACGCTGATCGGATAGAAGCGGGCCAACCCGGAGACCGACAAGTCGCCGGCCGCCGCCCGGGTCAGGATGTCGCGACGTGTCGCATCCGCCAGCGCGTGGAAGAGCTGATCCACTTCGGCATCCGACAACTGATCTACAACCATATGGTTGTAGTTTACCACATCGGTGCGCGCGCCGGCGCTTCCTCCTTGCGGTGGTGCTCGGGCGAAGTGCTACGCATCCGCTGCGGAGCAACAGCCGACGCGGTCGAGGATGGCCAGGACGACCTGGTCGAGCGGCGGGTTGGTGTCGATGACAATGGTCGCTCCGCCGCGCAGGACCGGCTCGAACTGCCGCTGATCGTCGAGCACTTTGGCGCGTTCGGCAGCGCTCTTCCCGAACGGCTTGGAGGTGCGCGTCGCCAGCCGTTCGATGATCGTCTCGGGAGGGGCGGTGAGCAGGATGATCTCGTCGAAACTCGAGTAGAACGCGCCCTGGTTCTCGACACATCCAGCAACGAACAGCACGTCCCCGCGTTCGGACGACAGGAGTTGTTGGATCTTCTGCTCGTCCCAGATCCAATCGGGTTGCACCGGACCGGACCGTGCCCCACCGTCGGGCGGCACCGACCAGCCCCCCGCATCGGTGTCGACCGCTCGGTACCCGAGCGAAGCGAACTCCCGCACCAGCGAGGACTTGCCGGTACCCGACATCCCGGTCAGCAGGATCCGTTTTCATGTTCAGGCACGCTACTCGGCTCTACCTGCCTTGGTTCGCGCCGATAGTGTGAGCACGCTCGAGAGGGATTCGAAGGCCCTCCCGACCCGCCCGCAGGCCCCGCTCTCGACCAGAGCCCGAATCAACCTAGAGGTTCGGTGCGACGGTTCGGGTGACGACCCAGCGGTGTTTGCCGATCATGCGATCCTTGGTGAATCCTGCCTTTTCGAACGTGGAGAGAGCTCCGTGAAAGAGGAACCCGGCGGGGACTGCATCTGCGGGTTCGGGGTATCCCTCGACCCGGCCCCCGCCGAGCTCGGCGATCAGCTCGACGGCTCCCGCCAGGGCAGCCGTGGCGACGCCTTGACGGCGATGTCCCTTCCCGACGAAGTTGCAGGCGATCCGCCAGTCCGGCAGGTCGACCAGTTCCTTTTCGTACTCTCGGCGGTTCTTGATGCGGGGCACCTCGTCGGGTGCGCCGAACTGGCACCAGCCGACACACTCGTCACCGTCGAAGACCAACGCGGCGTGGGCGGTGCCGGCCCGGACCCGGTCGCGTTTGCGTTCCCGGTTGGGTTCGGGAGCTTCGAGGTGGGTGTCTTCGTCGGGGTGGAAGCCCATGCACCAGCAGCCGCCGAAGATCCCTCCGTTGGCCTCCACGAGCGCGGCGAACGCATCCCAGGTCGACTCGTCGAGTGGTCTGATCGTGTACCGGGACGTTGTCATGAATCCGATCCTCCTCCCGGTCCGGGATCGCCGGCTGGTTGCGGCGGCCT
>JAOUGY010000112.1 GCA_029865445.1 Acidimicrobiia bacterium
GCCGTGGGAACCGATCGGGAACGAATCGATCCGCTCTGCCGAGGATCCCCAAGCCGACAGGGGGAGCCCGTTGGCAATGCCTTTGCCGATGGCGATGATGTCGGGGTCGACGGAGTAGTGGTCGGAGCCGAACCACTCGGCGGTGCGCCCGAACCCTGTCTGGACCTCGTCGAAGACCAGCATGATGCCGTGCTCGTCGGCGATCTGGCGGAGCGCCTCGAGGAACGGAGCCGGAGCCGGGTAATAGCCGCCTTCACCCTGGACCGGTTCCACCAGGAACGCGGCGATGTTGGGCGGCGCGACCTCGTGCTTCAGCATGAGGCGCAGCTCCGACAGCGACCGATCAACCGCTTCGGCCTCGCTCACACCCCACCGGTAGGGATGGGGAAAAGGCGCGATGAATACGCTGCCCAGGATCGGGTGGTACCCGTCCCGGTACTTGGCGTTGGAGGTCGTGTAGCTGACCGAACCCATCGTCCGCCCATGGAATGCCCCGCGGAATGCGACGACGCCCTGACGGCCGGTGGTCTTCTTGGCCAGCTTGATGGCGCCCTCCACCGCCTCGGCTCCCGAGTTGGCAAAGCCGAACTTCTCGATCGTGGGCGGCGTGATCTTCTTCAGCCTCTCAGCCGCCTCGACCACGGTGTCATACCGGAAGATGCAGCCCGAGTGCATCACCCTGTCGAGTTGGGCGTGGGCGGCGGCGACCACCGCAGGGTGGTTGTGGCCGAGGTTGGTGACGGCGGTGCCGCAGGCGAAGTCGGCCCACTTGTTGCCGTTGGCGTCGTGGATCCACAGCCCTTCGGCTCGCTCGATGACGAGGTCCGTGTCGAAGGCGATCACGGGGGCGATGACGTCGGAATGCCGGGAGATCAGATCGGTCATGAACAGGTCCTTTCGGTCGTGGTGATACGCGGCCGGAACGACGCTGTCTACGGGGCGGCGAAGAGGTGTCTTCTCGCGATGCGCGGGGTCCGAATCGTCACCCGGCACAGCGTAACGCCGGGCAGGACCGCGTTCCACAGGTCATCGCATGACGACGCGCCGCTCACCCTCCTCGATCTCGCCGATTTCGAAGGCCTGGTAACCCATCGTCTCCGCCGTCCCGACGACATCGGTGGGAGCCGGGGTCACCACGCAGAATCCGACACCCAGGTTGAACGTCTCCTCCATGGCTTCGCGGCTGAGCCCGCCCCGTCGTGCCAGTTCCTCGAAGATCGGCGGCCACGTCCAGGCTCGCCGCCGCACCGACGCCGTGCAGCCGATTGGGAGCGGACGAACGAGATTGCCCGGGATGCCGCCACCGGTGATGTGCGCCATGCCCGAGGCGAGGCCGGCCTCGGCGATTGCGAGGGCGAGGGGCGAGTACAGGACCGATGGTTCGGTGAGCACCTCCGCCAGCGGGACACCATCCAAGGTGTCCGACTCGAGGTCGGCCCCGGCGAACACCCTCCGCACCAGCGAGAACCCGTTCGACCTCAGATTCGGAGACGCGATCCCGACGATCGAGTGACCGGCCTCGATGTGGTCGCCTGTGATCTCGGTCCCCCGTTCACACACTCCGACGGCGGCTCCGGCCAGGTCGACGGCGTCGACGTCCATCACACCCGGGTGTTCGGCCGTCTCGCCACCAACGAGCGCCGCACCGGCATCGGCGCAGGCACGGGCGATCGAGCCGACGATCGTCGCATCTCGCTCGGGGTGGAGTTTGCCGACGGCGAGGTAGTCGACGAAGGAGATGGGTCTTGCCCCGACCACGGCCAGATCGTCGACGCACATGGCAACCAGGTCGTAACCGACCCCCTCCCACCTTCCGGTCGCTCTCGCCAGCTCCAGCTTGGTGCCGACCCCGTCGGTGGACATCATGAGAATCGGCCGCCGGTAGCCCTCCGGGAGCTCCACACCGGCGGCGAACCCGCCGAAACCACCCACCACATTCGGCCCCCACGTGGCGGTCACCAGGGGTGCGATGGAAGCCACATGACGCTCGGCGCCTTCGAGGTCGACTCCCGCGTCGGCGTACGTCGGACCGTCCGCCATCAGGTGGGCTCGAGGACGAACTTGCCGCCGGCGTGGGTCACATCGGTGGGGTAGTCGCCGCTGAGGCAGGCGGTGCAGAAACCACCCTGTTCGACTCCGGTCGCCGCCACCAGGCTGGGCAACGAGAGGTAACCAAGCGAATCCACTTCGAGGTACTCGGTGATCTCGTCGACCGTCATGCGGGCGGCGAGGAGAGCCGTCTGGTCGGAGGTGTCCATGCCGTAGAAGCAGGGCCACCGGTATGGGGGCGAGCTGATTCTGAGGTGGACTTCGGTGGCTCCGGCATCCCTGACCATGCGCACGAGCTGGCGTGTGGTCGATCCCCGGACGATCGAATCGTCCACGAGCACCACCCGATTGCCCTCGAATGTCGACGGGATCGGGTTGAGCTTCAAACGGATTCCCCGGTCACGGAGCATCTGGGTCGGTTCGATGAAGGTACGACCGACGTATCGGTTCTTCACCAGTCCATCGGCGTACGGGATGTGAGAACGCTCGCTGAAGCCCTGCGCCGCAGGGATACCGGACTCCGGTACGGGGACGACCACGTCGGCGTCCGCCGGGTGCTCGCCGGCGAGGGCCCGACCCATCTCCTGGCGGGCCGAGAACACGGTCTGCCCGAACAACCGGCTGTCGGGTCGTGCGAAGTACACGAACTCGAATACGCACAACTTGGAGGCAACCGTCGGAAACGGGTGGAAGCTTCTCACCCCACCGGCGTCGATGATCACCATCTCACCGGGCTCGATGTCACGGACGAAGGTGGCTCCCACCAGATCGAAGGCGGACGTCTCCGAACTGAGGACCCATCCTCCGGCGATCCTCCCCAGCGACAGCGGTCGGAACCCGTGAGGATCGCGCACTCCCACCAGACGGCCCTGATCCATCACGACGAGCGAGAAGGCGCCTTCGAATCGGGGCAGGACCTTGTGAAGTGCCAGTTCGAGCCCCCGCCCGTCCGACCTGGCGTCGTCGACCTCGGCGGCGATGAGTTCCAGCATGAGCGCCGAGTCCGATGTGACGCCGGCGGTTCCCGTCGCCAACCGGCTCGTGTTGGTGAGGTTGCCGTTGTGGCCGAGGGCGATCGAGGTGTTGCCGATCTGGTGGTGAACCGGCTGGGAGTTCTCCCAGCTGTTGGAACCGGTGGTCGAATAGCGGACGTGCCCGATCCCGATATGGCCTTCGAGGCTTGCGAGGTCGACCTCCGAGAACACCTGGGCGACCAGCCCGGTCTCTTTGAACACGGTGACGGTCTGACCGTCGGATGTGGCGATCCCGGCGGACTCCTGTCCGCGATGCTGGAGGGCGAACAGGCCGAAATAGATGGTCGTGGAGACCTGTGATCCGGGTGCGTAGATCCCGAAGACCCCGCATGCCTCCCCGACCCGGTCGTCGTGCCTCACTGGCGGGAGGATAGTGGTCCGCGCTTCGGTCCTGGCGAGCCTTCGATCGCTTCGACCGTGGCGTCACTGCCGGTCCTGCGAGCCGTCGGAAGTTTCGAAGGAATACGGCACTGTTGCCGCGACTTCGCGCCGGGCCTCGCGTGCGGAACCCCGGGTCGGAATACCACCGCCGTCGCGCCCCCGGCCTTCGGTTACTGCCTGCCCGACGCACACGCAGGCGCGGCCATCGGCCCCTGGCCACAACCTGGCTCGTCCGACCATCCGTCGGGCGCGGTCACGTGCCCGGATGAGCACTACGTTTGCCGCTGGTCGGCGACTCGGCGCTCAGGTCGGGCTAGGTTCCTCACGATGATCGGTCAGCTCGCAGTTTCCTGGGACAACATCGGGAAACGATTCGGACAAACCGTCGCCGTCGATGGTGTCTCACTCGACATCGATGCCGGGTCGTTTTTTGGGATCGTCGGTCCCAACGGCGCCGGCAAGACGACCCTGCTCCGGATGACCACCGGGCTCCTCCGCCCCGACACCGGATCGGTGACGGTTGCGGGAATCGACGTCTGGTCCGACCCGGTGGAGGCCAAGCGACGGTTTGGTGTCGTACCCGATGATCCTCGACTGTTCGACCGGCTCACCGGAAGGGAGTTGCTCAGCTTTCTCGGCGAACTGCGCAACCTCGACCCCGAGACGACTCGCGAACGGGGTGGCGCCCTCCTGCGGCTCCTCGACCTGAACGACGCCGCCGACTCGATCGTCGCCGACTACTCCCTCGGCATGACCAAGAAGATCGCCATCGCCGCCGCCCTCCTCCACGACCCGAAGGTGGTGTTCCTCGACGAACCCTTCGCCGGAGTCGATCCCGTGGCCCGCCAGGTCCTCGAACAGATCCTCCGGCGCCACACCGAACGGGGAGGAACCGTGGTGTTCTCCGACCACGCCATGGACGTGGTGGAGCGCCTGTGCGACAACCTCATGCTGATCGATCACGGCACGGTGCGGGCCGCCGGGAACACTGCTGAGATCACCGGCGGGCGGCGGCTTCAGGATGTGTTCGTCGAGCTGGTCGGCGCCCACGTGACCGACGAAGGGGATCTTCGGTGGCTTGGATCTTCATCCGACTGAAGCTTCGAACGCTCAAGAACCGGATGGGGACCGCCTCCGTTCTATCGCTTCTGGGATTCGTGCTCGTCTGGATGGGAGCGATCTCGGCCGGCCTTCTCGCCGCTGTCCTCATCGGCGCGGGTGGCCGCCTCTCGGGTGAGGCTCGTTCGTTGATCCTCCCCATCGTCTTTCTCGGGACCGCCATCGTGTGGGTGATCGGTCCGATCATCGCCGCCTCCATCGACGACTCACTCGACCCGCGGCGGTTCGAGACCCTCCCGGTGAGCAGGCGGCAGCTCGGTGTCGGCTTGGCGGCGGCAGGGCTCATCTCCCCGGGTGGCTTGGGCACCTCGATCGGGATCATCGGCGGGTCGATGGCGGGTTTTACGACGGCGGCCTCGTTCGTTCCCGCCCTGGTTTCGAGCGTGACGCAGGTCGTGCTGGTGATGGTGACGGCCCGGGCAGTTGTGGTCTGGTTGTCGGATCTGCTCCGCTCGCGACGGACGCGGGAGATCGTGGGTGTGGTCACGGCGCTCACTGCCGCCATTCCCGGGACGGTCGCCGCCCTCATCAACACCGGCGGTATTCGCGTGGACGTCTCTCCCGCCCGTGCCCTCGAGTGGATCGCGGCGACCCCTCCGGGCGCGCTCGGTCGATCGATCTCTGCATTCGCCGATGGTGAGTGGATACTCGGACTCGGAGGTCTCGGGTACGGTTTCGCTGCCACGGCCGTGATGCTGTGGATCTACGGACGCGGGTTGAACCGGCTCCAGGTGGTGCCGGACGCACCGACGAGGACTAGGACCGTACGCAATGGAGGAGCGTTCCGTCCGAAGTGGGTTCCCCTCCCGTCCGGACCTGTGGGGGCGATCGCCGCCAAGGAACTCCGGTACCTGCAACGAGACAACCGTCTGCGGGGCCAACTCGTGGGTTCGCTCGTGGGTTTGGTCGTCATCACCACGCTCGGTCTGAGCGTGCTCCGGACCGATTACGGGGCGTTCCTGGCAGTCCCGACGGCCTTCTTCCTGGTCCTGGCCATCCTCGTCAACCAGTTCGGCCACGATGGTGGGGCGTTCTGGACCTATGTCACGGCGGCGCCGTCCATGACCGAGGTTCTCAAAGGCAAGAACCTGGCGGCGGCGGTTTTCGGCGTGCCGATCGCAACGGTCGCCGGCGTTGCAGGAGCCATCATCTCCGGCACCCCGAAATACTTGCCGGCGAGTCTGCTCGCCGCCGGTGGAGTCATGACGATCTGGGCGGCCATCGGAAACGTCACGTCGCTCATGGGACCGGTGAAGATCCCCGAGGGAAGCCCATTCGGGAATCGGGGGATGTCGGGTCAGGCGTTCGTGGCCTCCCTCGTGGGAATCGTGGGAGCCGGAGCACTGGCGGCCCCGGCCGTGGCGGCGATGGCCGCAGCTGTCTGGTTCGGGGGTCCGGTGTGGGGGGTTCTCGCGGGTCTGGGGGTCGCCGGCTATTCGCTCATCTTGTACAGGCTCTCGTTCCGGTACGTCGGGCCGTTCTCCGAGCGCAGGGCGCTGTCCGTCATGGAGGTCATCGACGCCGACTGAGGCGAGAGCTCACGCCCGGACCTCTTGACGCATGAAGGCGATGAAGGCCCAGGCGAACAACACACCGGTCATGGCGATCATCGCCACGACCTGTGGCCACACGACCAGCATGCTCTGCGACACCGACAGCGCCGAAACGACCGCCCGGTCCACCTGGTCGAACGTGATGAGCCCGACGGCACGCTGTGTGGGGTCGAGGAGCACGGTAGACACCTCCTGAAAGAGCGTGACCGGTGAGAGGCGTGCCACCGTGAGCTGTGCCCGTGCCACAGCCAGCTGATCGTTCCCACCGATGATCGATCCGATGGCTTGGAAGATGAGGCCGCCGAACAGGGTGAGGACGAGCCACACGCTCACGAGAGACAGGGCCGAAGTGGACGCCCGCCGAACGAGGACGGACGCCACCATGGCGAGCGCCAACCAGAACCCCACGTAGACGATCGTGAGCACAAGCCATGACGTCAGCCGGATCACTTCGGCTGCGGTCGGTGAGACTCCCAGCCTGAAGATCCCGATGCCGGACACGAAGATCGTGAGTGCAGTCAGCATCACCGAAATGACTGCGAGACCGGCAACGAACTTGCCCAGGATGACCTCGTCGCGATGAATCGGATGCGACAGGAGGCGGGGAAGAGTTCCCTGCGACCGCTCGCCGGAAATCGCGTCGAAACCGAACATGATGCCGAGGAGTGGCGCCAGGAATCCGACGAACGTGACGAACGGAAACGGCACCGGGTCGGCGGCCACCGTGAAGAGCTTCAAGAACAACCCGGGGATGCCAATTGCCTGCGGTGCCACGTCTCTGATGCCGGACGAGGCGGCATATACAGCGGCGGCTGCGGCCACACCCAGCACGCCGATGAGTACGGCGAAACGTGCGGACAGGAGGTGGTCTGCCAGTTCTTTGCGGGCGACGACCCGCCAGCCGCCACCTCGGATTGTCGTGTCAGACTCGGGCGTCATGGGATGCCTCTCGATCGAAGTAACGGCGGTAGACGTCGTCGAGGTCCTCGGCGGTCCGCCGGACTCCGGTCAAGCCGATGCCGGCACCCACGAGTGACGATACGAGTTCGGGAGTCCGACCCGGCGGCACCGATACGAGCCACGTTCCGCGGTGCTTTCCAGGAGTGACGCTCATCACGTCTGAGCTTCCTGCGAGCACCGTCTCCAGGTCGGCGTCCCCGCTGACTCCGATCTCGACCATCTCAGGCCCGCTCGCTTCGTTGGCAAGAGCCTGTGGCGTACCCATCGCCGCGACACGTCCACGGACGAAGATCGCCACCCGGTCGCAGACGGTCTGTACCTGGTGCAACAGGTGGCTGGAGAGGAGCACCGCCACGCCGCGATCTGCCAGTGTGCGGATCAAGGCGAGGATCTCCTGAACGCCCTCGGGGTCGATGGCCGTGGTCGGTTCGTCGAGGATGAGCACCGTCGGGTCCTTCAGGAGGGCATCCGCGATACCGAGACGCTGTCGCATGCCCCGGGAGAACTCGCCCACCGGCCGGTCCGAAGCGTCGGTCAGCCCGACCTCGGCGAGAACCCGCTCGATCGCCGGCTCGGCCTGGTCGGTGGGCAAACGATTGAGGCGGGCCGTGAAGCGAAGATTTTGCCGACCGCTCATGCCGTCGTAGAAGCCAACGGCATCCGGCAGGTATCCGACGCGACGCTTCACCGCCAGCGGGTCGCGGAATGGCTCCCGTCCCAGGACGGTCGCTGATCCTCCCGTCGGCTCGGCGAGGCCCAGGAGCATCAGGATGGTCGTTGTCTTGCCGGCTCCGTTGGGGCCCAACAGCCCGAAGATCTCACCGGCCGCGACCTCCAGATTCAGTCGGTCCACTACGACCGCGTCGCCGTACCTCTTGGTGAGCATTCGTGTTTCGATCGCGTAGGCGGCCATCACCGTCTCCCGAATCGGCGAAATACGAGTGAGAGGCCTGCGAGTGTGAGAGCGATCAAGCCCACACCCACCAGCCCACCGGCGGCCGATGGTGTGACGGTGGTTCGAATGTCCATGGAGTCGGAGGCAGAATCCGAGGATGCGCTGAATGTGACGTCGTAGTCGCCCGCAATCGCCCCGTCCGAGGGCGTCAAAGACGCGGTCACGGTGGCCGACTCGCCCGGGGCAAGCGTCGGGATCGACTCAGGAGCGAAGGTGACATCCCAGTCGGTCGGAGGGGTCGCCGTGACCACCACATTGGAGAGAGCTGCGGTCCCGTCGTTGACGACGACGACGGGAACGTCTGTCGGGCCGCCGAGCGAGACGTCGGCGTTCAGGCGTTGGTCCGGTGTCGTGATGGTGAGGGACAACTCTCCGACGAGTTCGATGCCGACCGTGAGTGACTCGTCGATTCCCTCGCCCGTCACCGCCATGCCCACCTCGTAGGACCCGGCTTCGGCGCCGTCGGATGGGGTGGCCTTCAGGCTCACGCGGCTGGACTGACCGGCGTCGATCGAGATCACCGCCGCCTTGGCCTGTGTGGTGGGCTCGGCAGTCACTGTCCATCCGTCGGGACCCGTCGCGGCAAGGGTGACCTCGACGGTCGAGTCGGTCTCGTTGGCAACGTCCACGTTGAAAGCAAAGTCGGCATCGCTCGGCCCACGCAACGCCGGGAAGTCGGGGGTGAGCGTGATCGAACCGGCCACCCCGGCCTTGACGGTGATGCTCAGAGGCAGTGAGAACGAACCCGCCAGAGCCGTGAACTCATAGGTGCCCTCCTCGGCGTCGCCCGGCACATCGACGTCGAGTGTCACGGTGGTGGGGACGTCTGGGTTGCCGGAGACCATGGCGGCGTCCACGGCGGCGCCGCCCCCCTTGAACTGCGCGCTCCATTCGGCTGGAAGCCCTTCGACATGAAGCGCGGAAGCGACCCCTGGGGTACCGGTGAGCCGGAGGTCGAAGGATGCCTGTTGTCCGGAGTCGACAACCACTCCCGGGTACGCGACCTCCATCTGAACGGCTGCCACCTGAGCTGATGCGGGCGTGGCCGCCACGCCCAGCCAGAGGGCCATCAACGTCATCACACCTTTGTGAACCGGACGCATCTCGTTCCTTTCGTGATTTCCAAAACCGGTTTTGCAGCACTGAGAAACCGAGTTTCGACATACGCTGCGACGTCGGACATCAAGCCGGGATAAAGAGCCTCGGCGCCCCGTGGATTGAACCGAGCGATCGCTCGGTAGACTCGAACCCAGGCGACCCAGGAGTGGCATGCCCGCCTTCACCCCCGAACATCTCGCCTTCCGGCGGATGGTCCGCGAGTACGTAGAGCAAGAGATCAACCCTCACGTCGATACGTGGGAGGACGAAGAGTGGATGCCGCTCCACCAGGTCTTCAAGCAGATGGGTGACCTCGGGCTGCTCGGCATCGAGTACGACCCCGAATACGGGGGTCAGGGCGCCGACCACCTCTTCACCGTGATCCTCGCCGAGGAGCTCGGCCGGGCCAACCACGGATCCATCGGCATGGCGGTGGGTGTCCAGGCCGACATGGCGACTCCATCGCTGCACAAGTTTGGGAGCCACGAGCTCAAGGAGCGATATCTCGCCCCCGCCATCGCCGGGGACATGGTGTGTGCAATAGCGGTGACCGAACCCGATGCCGGATCGGATGTCGCCGGCATCAAGACCAGAGCTACGCGTGACGGGGAAGACTGGGTGCTCAACGGGTCCAAGATGTACATCACCAACTCGCTCCAGGCCGACTGGCTGTGTGTGCTGGCGCGTACCTCCGAAGAACCCGGATACGCCGGGATGAGCCAGATCATCGTGCCGGGAGACTCCGCGGGATTCGAAGTCTCGCGCAAGCTGGACAAGCTCGGCATGCGGGCTTCGGACACCGGGTTGCTCTCGTTCACCGACGTCCGCGTCGGCGTCGAAAACACGATCGGGCTGGAGGGGATGGGATTCCAACAGCAGATGGCCCAGTTCGTGGTCGAACGGATGTGGGCTGCGTACAGCTCGGCCTCGGCATTCGAACTCGCCCTCCGTCGCACCCGTGACTACTTGAAGGAGCGGGTCGCGTTCGGCAAACCGCTCCTGAAGAACCAGTACATCCAGTACCGGCTCGCCGAGCTCGCCGCAGAGGTCGACATGCTCAAGCACTACAACTACGCCACCGCCGAGGCGTACATGCGGGGCGAGGACCCGACCCGTTTCGCCACGATCGCCAAGCTCAAAGCCGGCCGGCTCGGGCGTGAGGTGGCCGACTGGTGTCTCCAGTTCCACGGGGGGATCGGCTACATGGAGGAGACGTGGACCACCCGGTTCCTTCGAGACAATCGTGTGGCTTCGATCGGAGCGGGGTCAGACGAGACGATGCTGCAGGTTCTCGCTCGAATGGACGGCTACTGGATTTGATCGCTCGCCGCGGCGCCCGCATGGACTGATTACCTTTCTCCCATGGCCCTCGAACCGCTGTGGACTCCCAGTGCCGACAGAATCGGCGCCTCCAACATCGAACACTTCCGTCTCGCCGCCGAGAGGCTGGCCGGGGTCGAGATTCCCGACACGATCGCGCTCCATCGGTGGTCGATCGACGACCCGGCTGCTTTCTGGTCCCTCGTGTGGGACGAGTCCGGTGTGATCGGTACCAAGGGTGACCCGCCCTTCGCTCCGGGCGGGTCGATGCGCGAGGCGAGATTTTTTCCGAACGGGTCGCT
>JAOUGY010000432.1 GCA_029865445.1 Acidimicrobiia bacterium
ACGGGTAGGGGTCACCACCCGGGATCAGATCCAGCACCACCGACGCCGGAAGGGTCTGGGCGCTGGACCGCACGAACGCGGGTGCTGCGAGATGGACGTCGACACTCACAGATCCGTCGAATGCCGTGATCACGAACACTCGACGCACGAGTTCGGTGTCCACCAACTGCTCGGCGAAGACCGAGCCAACGATGCTCGACCCGAACTGGATTCGCACGACACCGGCGTGACGAAGAAAGGTCGCCCCCACGGCCGGCGGTGAGACGGCTGGAGCTCCCTCCAGGGTCGAGAAGGCGATGCGCAGACGTTCACATCCATCATGGGACTCCCACCGGATCGAGTCGACCAGCGCCGCGTCGGAGGACTCGACACCCCCCGAACCGGCTGGTCCGGCGTCGGTGAACGGGACGTCGAGTGACGCACATGGGGCCACGACGACCGTCGAGGGCGGAGTGTCCGAGTCGGGGGCGGTCGTCGTGGTCACGGGTTCGGTGGTGGCGGTGGTCGTGGTCCCGTCGGAGGTGGACACGCACGCGGACGCCACGAGCGCGATGACAACTGCCAGCCGGACCATGGCGCAAGGCTACCGGGCCCCCTTAACCTGTGAGGATGGATCGAATCGCCGATCGGCTCGACCCCATCTCCGACTTCGAGCTCGTACTGCGAAAGGTGGCCCACGGGGCGCGGCTCTTGGGCCTCGGTTGGTGGGTGAGCCTCGGGTTCGTCACGCTCGTCGACGGCGGCGCCGCAAACCCGAGCTGGATCGTGGTCTCGATCGTGGCCGCGCTCGCCTGGATCGTGACCGCCGTCGCCGTCTACCGCGTCGACGTTTCGCTCGCCACGTCCCGGCTCATGGTGACGGGCGATCTGCTCCTCGCCGGGTTCTCGCTCGTGAGCGTGACCAGACCCCTCGCCGACTCCGCCGTGAGCGTCTACGGCGGATTCCCGATGCTCGTGGTGCTCGTGGCGGCGATCAGGGCGAAGACTCAGGCCTGGGTCACCGCGGTGGTCCTCGCCGTCATCACCGGCGGCCTCATCCTTGCCCAGGCGGTCGAAGAGCCGTCGGTCGCCCAACCGATCTCGCGGATATTCGTGTACGTGGGAGGGGCGTTCATCGCCACCTGGGCTGTGGGGGAGCTCCGCCGATCAGACGCAGAGATCCGGCTGGCACGGGATGAGCTCGCTCGTTCAGAGGAGCGAGCCCGGATCTCGGCCCACCTGCACGATTCAGTCCTCCAGACTCTGGCCCTGATCCAGAAGGCATCGGACCGATCCCAGCAGGTCGTCTCGCTGGCGCGGGCCCAAGAGCGCGAGTTGCGATCGTGGCTCTACGAAGACCGTGCGGACGCCCCCGCTTCGTTCGCCGACAACATCCGGAGCGGCGCAGCGGATGTCGAGGAGCGGTACGGAGTCCCGATCGAGGTGGTCACGGTGGGTGACGCCCCGGGGGGTCAAGCGATCGATGCGCTGGTGGGAGCAGCACGGGAAGCGATGGTCAACGCCGCCCGCCATTCGGGGGCCGAGGTCGTGTCGGTGTATGCGGAGGTGGAGGAGGGAACGGCCCGGATCTTCGTACGCGATCGAGGGAGAGGGTTTTCCCTGGATGCGGTGGGAGAGGACCGGCATGGCATCCGAGATTCGATACGGTCGCGCCTTGACCGTCACGGTGGTTCGGCGACACTGCGGTCGGATGATCGCGGGACCGAGTGGACGCTGGAGGTGAGCCGGTGACCGAGCCCATACGACTTTTCATCGTGGATGATCACGATCTGTTCCGGGCGGGAGTCAAGGCCGAGTTGCCCGACGACATTCTCGTGATTGGCGAGGCCTCCGACACCGAGGGCGCAGTCGAGTTGATCCTGGAGCGGGCCCCCGACGTAGTGCTGCTTGACGTCCACCTTCCAGGAGGAGGTGGACGGGAAGTGGTCGACAAGGTGCGGGCCACCGCACCGGACATGTCGTTCCTCGCTCTGTCCGCCTCCGACGCCCCCGGTGACGTGGTTTCGGTGGTGCGGGCCGGCGCCCGCGGGTATGTCACGAAGACCATTTCGTCTTCGGAGCTCGCCGACGCGATCCGCCGAGTCGCCGGTGGTGACGCCGTGTTCTCGCCGCGGCTCGCCGGATTCGTGCTCGACGCGTTCTCGAGCATCCCCGTCTCCGACGTCGATCCCGAGCTGGGAGCCCTCACCGAGCGGGAACGCCAGGTGCTCCAGTTGATCGCCCGTGGATACACCTATCGCGAAACCGGTGAGGAGCTGTTCATCTCGGTCAAGACCGTCGAGACCCACGTCTCGTCGGTACTCCGCAAGCTTCAGCTGGCCAACCGCAACGAACTCACCCGGTGGGCTGCCGAACGGCGTTTGATCTGACACGGGCCTACATCGCTTCGCCTCATTTGGCGCCGGCTGATACGTTCTGATCCGAAATGCGGATCACGGTGGTCACGATCTTCCCCGAGTACTTCGAATCGCCTCTGCGATGCGGCATCGTCGGCCGCGCCCTCGAGGCCGGGATCGTGACGGTCGACGCGGCCGATCCCCGCGACCACGGCAGAGGGGTGCACCGCCAGGTCGACGACTCGCCGTTCGGTGGCGGGCCAGGCATGGTGATGATGGTCGAACCGCTCGCAGCCACCCTCGATCCGCTGGCCTCGTCGCATAGGGTCTTTCTGACCCCCGGCGGGATTCCGCTGACCCAGGAACACCTCGATCGCTGGGCGGGCCTTAAGCATCTCACCCTCGTGTGTGGGCGCTACGAAGGCGTCGATCAGCGGGTCCTCGACCACTTCGTGGACGAGGAGGTGTCCTTGGGGGACTTCGTTCTCGCGGGCGGCGAACCCGGGGCGCTGGCGGTGATCGAAGGTGTGGTCAGGCTCGTTCCGGGGGCGGTCGGCAACCCCCGATCCACCGAATCGGAGTCGTTCCGCGATGGCCTGCTGGAAGAGCCCGTGTACACGCGGCCGGCCGAATTCAGAGGCTGGTCGGTGCCCGACGTGTTGGTGTCGGGGG
>JAOUGY010000431.1 GCA_029865445.1 Acidimicrobiia bacterium
CCTACGAACAGGGAGTGACCGACGGGATCAAGTCGGCGGAGTCGGCTGCGCGCCATGCCGCGGACACGGCGATGGAGCGGCTTCGGTCGGCGCAAGCCGCGCTCATCGAGGATCTGTTGACGGTGACGGCCGACCGCGTTCCAGGACTCATGCAACTCGCCCTGTCGATCGCTCGGCGGATCGTGGACGAGATCCCAGAGGCAGTATCCGAGTCGCTTGCGTCCCGAATCGCTGAAGCGCTGACACAGATCGACGACCGGACACTCGTGTTGAGGGTCAACCCCGAGGAGCTGGCCCAGATCAAGCCCGCGTTCGACGGGGCGAGCGCCGTAACCGTCATCGGGGATGCAACCCTCAGGGCCGGTGATGCCGTCATCGACGGAACATGGGCTCACGCCGATCTCACCCTGACCACTGCGTGGGCAATGGTGGAGGAGTCGCTCGATGCCCGATAGAACCACCATGGTCGTCGAGGGCAGCCTGGCTCGAGTCGCCGGTCACGAGTTGGAGGTGCGTGGCCTACGACTCCGGCTGGGTGATGCCCTCGAGGTCATTGGCGTCGACGGCCCCCGGCTCGCCGAGGTCGTCTCGGTGGAACCGGAGGGGGCGACGGCGCTTCTCTACGGCGACACCGCCGGTCTGGGCCGCGGGGACAGGGTCCGCCGCCTCGACCACACGCCGGGAGCGGTGGTCGGGCCTGCGTTGGTGGGGCGAGTCGTGGATGCGCTCGGGCAACCGCTCGATGGAGGGCCGCCGATCCTCGGCGAGGCCGTGCGATTGGAGGGCACGACCCCACCGGCGATGGAGCGGCGCCGAATCGACGCGCCCATCACCACCGGCGTCCGACTCATCGACACGCTATGCACCGTCGGCAAGGGCCAGCGCGTCGGAATCTTCGGCGGTTCGGGGGTCGGCAAGTCGACCCTGCTCGGGATGTTGACGCGTGGCCAGCAGGCCGACCTGGCGGTGGTGGGGCTCATCGGCGAGCGAGGTCGAGAGGTCCGGGAGTTCATCGAGGACGAACTGGGACCGGAGGGCCTCGAGCGATCGGTCGTCATCGTGGCCACGTCCGACCAGCCTGCTTTGCTCCGCATGCGCGCTGCCCTGTACGCGACCCGGGTAGCCGAGTGGTTCGCCGACCAAGGGGGCGACGTGGTTCTGATGATGGACTCGATCACCCGTTTGGCCATGGCGCAACGAGAGATCGGCTTGGCGGCGGGGGAGCCCCCCACGGCCCGCGGCTACACACCGTCGGTCTTCTCGATGCTCCCCAAGATCCTGGAGCGCTCCGGGCCCCGCCCCAACGGAACCATCACGGCCCTCTACACGGTCCTCGTGGACGGCGACGACATGAATGACCCGGTCGCCGATGCGGTTCGCGGCATCCTCGACGGTCACCTGGTCCTCGACCGCAAGCTCGCCGTGCAGGGTAGGTACCCGGCAATCGACCCGCTCGCCTCGTTGTCTCGACTCGCACAAAAGCTGTGGAACGAACGACAGACGCGGGTTGCCACAGCCACCAGGGACGCCCTCGCCGCCGCCCTCGAGGTCCAGGAACTGGTGGAGGTTGGAGCATACGTAACGGGTACCAATCCCCGCGCCGACAAGGGCTTGCGGGTCACACCCCAACTCGTCGAGTTCTTGAAGCAGCGCCCAGCCGATCTGACCCCGGCGGAGCGATCGTGGCAGGCGCTTTCGGAGATCTGTTCACGAGCGGAGCTGATATGAGAGACCTTTCCCGTCTGGTTCGAGTCCGAAAGATCTGGGAGAAGCAGGCCCGAATTCAGCTGGGCCAGGCGACCCAGGAGCTCAACGAGGCCGAGCGCGCAACGGTGAGCGCTCTCGATGACCACCGACGGTCCCAAGAGACGGACGGGGACATCCTGATCCGTCGGATCGCCGGGATGGCCACACACGACAAGTACACGGCTGCGGAGCTGGTCCGGCGTCAAGCCGAACACAGAACCCGTGCGGCCCAGGGATCGTGGAGGCGCTCCGCTCAGGACCTGGATGCCTCGGAGAAACTGGAGGAACGCAGGAAACAGGCGCTCGCCTACCTGGCCCGTCGCTCCTCAGAGGCCACCCTGGACGAACTGATGGCAATGCGGAGACGCAAACGATGAGCGGCGTCCAGGAAGTGATGGCCCGCATCGGTTCCATTCAGTCGCTCGCGCAGCGGGCGGGCGGGGGATTCGCCGGCATGCTCGGATCCGCGATGATCACCGAACGGCCCGCTCCGACCTCCACCACTCTCGTTGCCGCCCGCCCCGCGGGACCCCAGCGCTCGGCCACTCCCCCATCGGGGGCTGCCCGATGGCAGGCGTCGATCGACCGAGCCGCCCAGGCCCACGATCTCGACCCCACACTGCTCACAGCCCTGGTTTGGGTCGAATCGAACTTCGTCCCAGACGCGGTCTCCCATGCCGGAGCGGTCGGCTTGACCCAACTCATGCCCGACACCGCATCCCAACTGGGAGTGGATCCATACGATCCGGAAGCCAACCTCCAAGGGGGAGCCCGCTTCCTGAGGGCCATGATCGATCGCTTTGGACGAATCGATCTCGCGCTCGCCGCGTACAACGCGGGCCCGGCCAGGGTCGGGTCCCTTCACGATGGGGGCCCCGGGGTTCCCGTCGCCGAAGGGTATGTGACCGCAGTTCTCGACCGATACCGTCAACTCGGAGGCACTCCATGACGATCCCCCCCATCGCCGGCCCTGCTGCGGGAAGCCCTACGGGCGAGGCGACCTCGTCCGGATTCGAAGCGGCGATCGCCGCCGCCTTCGGGCTCGTTGCCGCCTCGCCCCCGGCCCCGCCCCCGGCTCCGCCCCCGCCGGCGCTCGATCTGGGCCCGCCCATATCACAAGCCGCCACCGCCGTCCCACCGCCAGTGATGACCCCGGGTCTCGGCGAGCAGGTGGCCCGCCTGACGACTATCTCGGCCGATGCATCGATCGCTCTCACGACGGATGTCGACGCCGACGGCGCCCCAATCGCCGGACCGATGAT
>JAOUGY010000433.1 GCA_029865445.1 Acidimicrobiia bacterium
CGCTGTGCCCACAAGCACGATGGCGATCTCGCGAGGCTCTTCCTCGGACTCGAGAAGCCGCTCGACCAACTCGCTGGCATGCGGCGAACCGGAGATGTGTCGGTCGATGAGATCCCTCATCTCCTGTGCCGACAATTCAGCGATAGATGACGCGTAGTCGAGCGCTTGAGTCAGCACCGGCCTCGCCAGACGACCCCTCTTCAACTCGATCACAACCCACCGGCCCCGCTGGTCAATCGCAAGCAGATCGAGGATGCCACCTTGCAGTCGGATTTGGCTACCGACGACAGTCAGCGATCCATCGAGCAGAGAGATGTCATTCCCGATCCAACGCTCGAGATTCGCTTCGAGGTCCACACGGTTGACCCGGTGGATCCGTCGCGGCGCGAAGCCGTCTATAACCCATAATCCCGTACCCGCCATGTCACCTCCTCAAGGCATCATGGCAGCGTTTCGTCGTGGTTAGTGCGGCGGTAGTGCTCGCTGGACCGATCTCGCACCTGGGCTGGTGCGAATCCGTCGTACCCATCTGCCATTCTTGGGTGTCGACGTTGATGGGGTGGTGGCATGGCGATAGTGGATGAAGCATTCGAAGCGCTGGTCGAATCGGGGTGTGAGGAGGGCGCAGTCGATCTGGTGCTGGCGGCGATGGCCGGTGCTGAGCAGCTGGAAACCGTGCTCGACGGTGGGGCGGCGGTGCGGACGCAGGTTGCGGCACCGGAACCCGAAGTGTCTCCGCCTTCGGTGTATTTGTCCGACATCACTGTCTCCGGATTCCGCGGGGTGGGGCCGGAATCGACGATCGGCTTCACCCCGGGTCCGGGGTTGACCGTCGTGGTCGGGCGCAACGGCTCGGGCAAGTCCAGCTTCTCCGACGCCCTCGAAGTGGCGCTCACCGGCGAGTCCTTCCGCTGGAAGGGAAAGCCCGCCGAGTGGAAGAACGGGTGGCGGAACCTCCACAACCCCGACGATGCCCGGGTGGTCGCCCGCTTCCAATCCGAAGGCCTCCCCGGACCGACCACCGTCGAATGCACCTGGCCCGACGGTTCCACCAAAGTCGAAGACGCCACCACCTGGGCCCAACACCACGGCCAGACCCGCACCGACCTCGACGGGCTCGGCTGGTCCACCCCTCTCGCCCTCTACCGCCCCCTTCTCTCCTATTCCGAACTCGGTCTCGTTGCCTCCAGCCCCTCGTCCCTCTTCGACGCCCTATCGGGTGTGCTCGGACTCGAAGAGATGACCTCCGCCGCCGAAACCATCCGCCAGGCCCGACTCACCAGGGAAAGACTCGACAGGGAAGCCAAAGACACCCTCAAGGACCGGATCCTCCCGGCGCTGGAGAACCTCGACGACCAGCGGGCGCGGGACTGTTGCGACGCCCTCTCCGGCCGCAGCTGGGACCTCGACCGCGTCGGTGCCATCGTCACCGGGGGTGGGCCCGCCCCCAACCCCGAACTGGGCGTACTCGCCAATCTTGACCTTCCCGAACCGGACCGGGTTCGAGATGTGGTGACGACGCTTCGCCACAGCGCTAGCGCTCTCGAAGAAGTGGAGGCCACCGACTCGGCACAGGCCCGGAGGCTCGTCGACCTGCTCGCCGCTGCCCTCGACCATCACGACCGCCACGACCAAACCCCCTGCCCGGTGTGCGGCACGGGCACGCTCGATACGACCTGGGCCGACCGAACCCGATCCCAGGTAGCCGCACTCACCGAACAGGCACGCCGATTCGACCATGCGACCGCCGCCGTCACCCAGGCCCTGGACGAAGCCCGCAATCTCATCCGCCCTCCGTCGATCCCGACTGTGGACGGCGTCGACACCACCCGGCTGGCGGCCCTCACCTCCGATCTCGCCGCCCTACCCGACACCCCGGCGGAAGCGGCCGATCACATCGAATCCCGCCACCCAGACCTGTGGGCCGAGGCCGAGCGGGTGCGGTCCCAAGCGGCGCAGGCGTTCTCCGCAGCCGAAGAGGCATGGCGACCGCTCGCCACAGAAGTCGCCCAGTGGGTCGAAGGGGCGAGAGCCGCCGTCGTCGCCCGTGATCAGGTGGCCATCCTCAAGAAGGCGGAGGCCGCGGCCAAAGACGCCGGCGCCGTCCTTCGATCCAAACGCTTCGAACCGATCGCCAGCAAGGCGGTGAAGCTGTGGGAGTCGCTCCGTCTCCAATCCAACGTCGAGCTCACCTCGGTCGGGCTGTCCGGAGACGGCACCCGGCGCAGGGTCGACCTCGACGTCCGGGTGGACGGCACCGACGGTGCGGCTCTGGGCGTGGTCAGCCAGGGCGAAGTCAACTGTCTCGCCCTGTCGTTGTTCTTCCCCCGGGCCACCTTGCCCGGCAGCCCTTTCCGGTTCCTCGTGATCGACGACCCGGTGCAGGCGATGGATCCTGCCCGGGTCGACGGTCTGGCCCGGGTGTTCGCCCAGATCGCCACCGACCGTCAGGTGATCGTGTTCACCCACGACGACCGTCTCCCCGAGTCGCTCCGCCGGCTGGGACTGGCCCACACCTCGAAGGAGGTCACCCGCCGTCCGGGGTCGGTGGTCGCGGTGAGAGACACCATCGACCCCGTCAACCAGTACTTCAAAGACGCCTGGGCGGTGGCGATGGACGAACAGCTCGCCGACGGGGTGGCGGAACGGGTCGTCCCCGGGATCTGCCGTTTGGGCATCGAAGCGGCGTTCACCGAACGGGCGCGGCGGGATCTGCTCGCAAGAGGCGAAACCCACGTCGCAACCGAGGATGCGATCGGCCAGGCTTCCACGCTCACCCAGATCGCAGCCCTCGCTCTGTTCGGGAACGCCTCCGAAGGGGGACGGGTACTTCCCCACCTCGACGGAGTGGACCGCCAATTCGCCAATGTGTTCCGCGACTGCAACGAAGGATCCCACCGCGGGTTTCGCGGTCCCCTCAAGGAACTGGTGAACACGGCCCGAGCGCTGGCCGGGAGGGTGAGGCAGTGACCGTCGACCTGCTCCAATCGGCCCGGCTCGTCGT
>JAOUGY010000434.1 GCA_029865445.1 Acidimicrobiia bacterium
GTCGCCCGAACCGAGCTGGCGGGATCTGAATCAAATATTCCCCGTATTGCCACTCGAGTACGGTGTGAATGCCGCCCGGATCTTGGGCATCATCCAAACAACTCCTCGAGGATCCGAGCCACACGCTTCTGGCTCACCTTCGTCGAGTTCGCCACGATCTGGACCTGATCTTCGGTGAATCTCCAGGAGACCCCCGCTCAACACGCCGCGTTTGACCGTTTCTTGACATGCCTCCATCAGGATCAGGTCCAGCGACGGAAGGAAGTGCATGATGGTCTTCAGAAGGAAATGGAGCCTTTTGGTCACAGCTGTATTCGCCGGGGTGGCGATGATCGTCCCGGCGGGGGCAGCGGGAGGAGCGGCAAACGTCGACTTGGATGTCAGCGTGACGAGGGCACCCGTCGACCCGGATGGCGACCTCGTGGGCACGCCAACCGATCTCGTGATCACCTATGCCGACCTCGATCCGAGCGTGCCCGGGATCGGAATGAAGGCGGGAGGGACGGTGGACATCGTGCTGCCGCCCGAATTCGTCAACACGGGACGGCTGCCGGTTGCGGCGACCGGAAGTGCGCCGGACTGCGCACCTCCGCTCGTCGACGGGTGTTCGACCGCCGTGTTCCTCCAGGGTTGGCCGCAGAGCCCAGTCCTCCCGTTCCCCGATGTCACCTGGGATGAGGACACCAACACGGTGACGATGACCGTTCTCGCGGATTGGCTGCCGACCGGGGTGAGCCAACCGGGACCGAAGCAGGTACACCTCCAGCTGTTCGGGTTCGACAACCCGGACCGGCCCGGCTTCTACCCGATCGACATCGAGATCCGGCCCGACCCCGCAACCACCAAGGTGTTCACGGGGACCGGGATGGCCCGCATCACCAACACGACGAAACCGAACATCAACCCGAACAGTCAGGGCCAAGGGACACCCCCGCCACCGTTCCAGAACACGATGTTCCAGACCCTGACCGCCGGCGACGAGTCGCTCGTGATGGTCTTCTACCTCTGGGACCGCGACACGAACGCCTACGTGGGTGTGGACTTCCCGGGCGGCGGGGCCACCAACCGTGCGCTGTTCGACGCGGAGGGCACGAGAATCGGCACCGTGTTGGTGAAGGCGCCGAATGGCGCAGACGGATGGTCCCTCGACTCGGGGGGTCCGGCGACGGTCGCCAACGCCATCATCACCGGGATCCCCACGGGGAGGCTGACGGCCGTGCTCACCACCGACCCCGACACCGTCGGGACGTACGAACTCGACTTCCGGCTGAACGGCGGAAGTGAGGTCGTCCATCGGATCACCACCAGCTGAGCCGACCGGGCTGACTCGATCACGGGGTCGACGTCATCGGACTGATCGAACGGGCGCACCAGCGGGGCTCAACTGCGGGCCCCGCTGAGCCCCGCTGAGCCCCGTTGTGGCGGGCCTATCCTCGGGAGGAGATGTTTCGCCGGTGCGGGGAGCGCCGGCAGCCGAGCAGATGGGAGCCAGCCCATGTTCCTCCTCCACCCCCACCGGCGGGATCGTTTCTACCCGGACGCCCGGTCCGACGAAGTGATGCGCAAGACCATCGAGTTCTTCGAGTCGAAGGGCAAGCGCCGGCTCAAGGAGGACGACCACGCCGCCGTCTGGTACCAGGACTTCCTCGACTTCGTCGCCAGTGAACGCATCTTCGCCACCATGTGCACACCTTCCGGGTACGGTGCCGAGGACTCGCGATGGGACACCTGGCGGATCTGCGAGTTCGCCGAGATTCTCGGGTTCTACGGCCTCCAGTATTGGTACACGTGGCAGGTCTCGGTGCTGGGTCTCGGGCCGATCTGGATGAGCGGCAACGAACAGGTCAAGGAGCGGACCGCCCGTTTCCTGGAGGAGGGCGGGATCTTCGCCTTCGGACTCTCGGAGAGAGACCACGGGGCGGACCTGTATTCATCGGAGATGACGCTCACGCCCACCGGGGACGGAACGTACGTCGCAAACGGATCGAAGTACTACATCGGCAATGGCAACCAGGCCGCCATCGTCTCGGTGTTCGGGAAGTTCGCCGACACCGGCGAGTACTGCTTCTTCGCGGTCGACTCCCAACACCCTAACTATCGACTCGTGAAGAACGTGTGTCACAGCCAGAACTACGTGTCGGAGTTCGCTCTGGAGGACTACCCGGTCACCGACGCCGACATCCTCTCCCGGGGCGACGACGCCTGGAACTCCGCGTTGAACACCGTCAACATCGGCAAGTACAACCTGGGCTGGGCGTCCATCGGCATCTGCACGCATGCCATGTACGAGGCGGTCCACCATGCGGCGCACCGGCATCTCTACGGGATGACCGTCACCGACTTTCCGCATGTCAAGCGCCTGTTCACCGACGCCTACGCGCGGCTGGTGGCGATGAAACTCGTGGCGCTGCGGGCGGCCGATTACATGCGTTCGGCAACACCCGACGACCGCCGCTACCTGCTGTTCAACCCGGTGGTGAAGATGAAGGTCACCACTCAGGGCGAGGATGTGATCAACCATCTGTGGGATGTGATCGCAGCAAAAGGTTTCGAGAAGGACACCTACTTCGAGATGGCGGCAAGAGACATACGCGCTCTTCCCAAGCTGGAAGGGACCGTTCACGTCAACATCGCCCTGATCGTCAAGTTCATCATGAACTACTTCTTCCCCAACGCCGACCTCGAACCCGTGGCACAGCGGAGCGACGCCGCCAACGACAGCTTCCTGTTCGACCAGGGCCCAACCCGCGGGCTGAGCAAGGTCCAGTTCCACGACTATCGGGCCGTGTTCGAACGGTTCGACGTGCCCAACGTCTCCGTGTTCTTGGACCAGGCCGACGCCTTCAAGGCGATGTTCATGGCCGAGCCACCAACCGAAGCCCAGATGCGGGACACCGACTGGCTCATGGCTGTCGGCGAGATCTTCACGCTGATCGTCTACTGCCAGTTGGTGCTCGAAAACGCCGAGATCTACGGAACTGAAACCGACTTGGTGGGTC
>JAOUGY010000435.1 GCA_029865445.1 Acidimicrobiia bacterium
GCGTGATCTCCTAACCTCGCCGTATGAGCTTGACGTTTCCGCCCGGCTTCCTGTGGGGCACGGCCACGGCCGCCCATCAGGTGGAAGGCGACAACACGAACTCGGACTGGTGGGCTTGGGAGCGGAAGCCGGGCACCCCGGTAGCCGAACCGAGCGGCGCCGCCATCGATCACTGGAACCGGTACCGGACCGACATCGAGATGCTGGCAGGACTCGGCTTCGGCGTGTACCGGTTCTCGGTGGAGTGGGCCCGTATCGAGCCGGTCGAAGGTTCGTTCGACCCCGCCGCCCTTGCCCACTACCGCGACATGGTGGAGGCAGTCCTCGCCAACGGCATGCGTCCGATGGTGACGCTCCACCATTTCACGATCCCCCAGTGGTTTGCGGCGCTGGGCGGCTTCATGAGCCCCCGCGCCCCCGAGTTGTTCCACCGCTACTGCAAGGCGGTCACGCAGGCGTTGGGAACCGACGTCGCCTGGTGGTGCACGATCAACGAACCGGGGGTGCTGGCGATGGGCGGGTATCTCGGTGCTTTCGGCTGGCCCCCGGGGACCACCGACACCGACTCGTGGCATCGGGCGATGAATGGACTGCGGAAGTGTCACGTCGCTGGCCGGGACGCGGTCAAAGAGGTCGATCCGACGGCGAAGGTCGGCGCCACCCACGCCATGTCCGAGTACGAGTCGAATGAGGCGGGGCGCCCGCTCATGGAGTACCTCCGGAAGTTCAACGAGGACGTCTTCCTGGAGGTGTGTGACCAGGACGACTTCGTCGGTGTTCAGACATACTCGCGGGTGCCGATCGACGCCCCGCGGTGGGCGGCGCCGGCGATCCGGGCGCTGGTGGGACTTGCTCCGCTCCGGCGCCACGTCCTCCCACGCCTGATCAGATCTCGCACCGACGGCTTCGAGAACACCAACCGAGGGCCGGACGTGCGGAGGACCGACATGGGGTACGAGTTCCGTCCCCAGGCGGTGGCGGCCACCGTCCGCCGTGCCGCCGAACTTCTCCCCGGCAAGGACCTGATGGTCACCGAGCACGGCATCGCCGCCACCGACGATTCGGAACGAATCGAATTCATCACCAAGGGCCTCGAATCCCTCCATCGTGTGATCGCCGATGGCATCCCGTTGCGGGGTTACCTGCATTGGTCGGCGTTCGACAACTTCGAATGGGCACTCGGATATCGGATGCAGTTCGGGCTCATCGACGTCGACCGGGCCTCCATGGAACGGACACCCAAGCCATCGGCTCTGTTCTTCGGCGAGATCGCCAGAACGAACACGCTCACTGTCTGACTTTCGTTCACGGCTCCTTTCGGTGCGGCCTCGACGAGCCATGGTCGGGGGTCGCCATGACGGAAGACCTCAGTTCGACCCCGGGGGCTCTGCCGACCCTCTAGGGTCGACCGACATGGACTCAGCGACGGTCCGGGTCTCACCTCGGGATTCCGCGATACGACGGCGCGTATGGCTTGTCGCCGCCGGGTACGTGGCGCTGCTGCTGTCGATGTCCGGTCGCTACGGATTCCATCGGGACGAGTTGTACTTCGTCGTGGCGGGACGCCGTCTGGATTGGGGCTTCGTCGACCAACCTCCGTTCACGCCGGCAGTGGCGAGGCTGTCGGAAACGCTCGGCGGTACCTCTCCCGTCGCCCTCCGTGTTCTGCCTGCCCTCGCAATCGGTGTCGTGGTGGTGCTCGCAGCCTCGATGGCGCGCCGACTAGGAGGCGGTCGCACGGCGGAGCTGTGGGCGGCGATCACGACCGGTGGGGCAGGTGTGATCCTGGCCGTGGGGCATCTCCTCTCGACGGCCACGTTCGATCTGCTGTTCTGGACAGTGGCCACGTGGGTGCTGGTCCGCATCCTCGATGGCGGATCAACGCACTGTTGGTTGTTACTGGGGACCACTGTGGGGGTCGGCCTTCTCAACAAACATCTGATTGGGGTCTTCGCCGTCGCGATCCTTGCCGGGTTGGTGGCAACGCCGCAACGGCGGTTGCTGGCCTCGCCGTGGCCGTGGTGGGGTGTTGGAGTTGCCGCGGTGGTAGCGCTTCCCAACGTCCTGTGGCAGGCGGCCAACGGCTGGCCGCAGCTGGAGATGAGCAGGGCGCTTGCCGACCGCAGCGACGGGCCGGTCGCCTTCGTCGCACAGCAGGTCGGGCTGTTGTCGGTGACGCTGGTGGTCCCGGCGGCGGCCGGCCTCTGGAGGCTGCTCCGCGGGGACCCGCTGAGACCGTGGAGACCGATCGGTGTGGCCTTCGCGTTGTTGTTCGTGGCGTTCCTGGTGACCGGCGGGAAGGCGTACTACGTGATGCCGCTCTACCCGGTTCTGCTGGCAGCAGGGGCCGGCTGGTTCGAGGGTCTGACCCGACGGGGTCGGTGGGCGATGGGGAGCGCCGGCGCCATAGGGATAGGAGCCGGGATGATCATCGCTCTCCCCCTTGTGCCGGTGTCGGCGGTGGAGTCGGTGGACGCCACCGGGGAGCTCCGGGAAACGGTGGGATGGCCCGAGCTGGTGGCACAGGTTGCGGCCGTCTACGAGACGATCCCTCCGGAGGACCGGGCCGGAACGGTGATCCTCACCGGTTCATACGGCCAGGCCGGCGCGATCGAACTGCTCGGGCCCGACGCCGGGTTGCCCTCGCCGGTGAGCGGACACAACAACTACTGGCTGTGGGGTCCTCCAACGGGGGACGGTCCGATCATCGGCGTGGGGCCGCTCGGCTCGGTACTCGAGCCAATCTGCCCCACGCTGCGACCGGTAGGAGTCATCTCCAACCCGTGGAACCTCCCCAACGAGGAACTCGGCACCCCGCTGCTGCTCTGCCTCAACCCGGTCGCGCCTCTCGCCGACATCTGGGACAGCGTCCGGCACTACAACTGAACGTCGGAATCCGGAGCCTGTGCACCGGTGGCTATCCCGAACACGAATGACCGTCCGCCATGGCGTCGGCAGCCCGCAACGCGTACTCGTCCGCCTACTTCACAATCATCG
>JAOUGY010000113.1 GCA_029865445.1 Acidimicrobiia bacterium
CGAGGCGGATGTGGCGGCGTTGGCAGCGGCAGGGGTGACGCGGGGGTGCAATCCGCCGGTGAACGATCGGTTCTGCCCCGCCGAGCCGGTGACTAGGGGTCAGATGGCAGCCTTCCTCCATCGAGCCCTCACGGACTGACGCTCGGGCACGTAGCGTGTCGCCATCTGTGACGAAGAACCCACTTCTCCGGGCGGCGACGCTGTGGTCGAGGATGCCTAGATTGAGTGGATGAACTCGTCGCCCAGACCACCCGAGGACTACATCGCCGTCGAGTACGAGCTCGGCGCCCACAACTACAAACCGCTCGATGTGGTCCTGACCCGCGGGGAAGGCGTATGGGTGTGGGACGTCGAGGGGAATCGATACCTCGATTGCCTGGCGGCGTACTCGGCCGTCAACCAGGGGCACTGTCACCCCAAGATCCTCGAAACCATGATGCACCAGGCCAAGCGCCTGACGCTGACGTCGAGAGCGTTTCGCAACGACCAGCTGGCACCGTTCTACGAGGAGGTGGCCGAACTCACGGGGGCCCACAAGATTCTTCCGATGAACAGCGGGGCCGAGGCGGTGGAATCCGCCGTGAAGGCAGTTCGCAAGTGGGGCTATGAGGTGAAGGGGGTACCGCCGGGGCAGGCGGAGATCATCGTGGCCGCCAACAACTTCCATGGTCGGACGCTGGGGATCGTCGGTTTCAGCACCGACCCGGTCGCCCGGCACAACTTCGGACCGTTTGCTCCCGGCTTTGTGGTCATCCCGTTCGGTGACTCGGAGGCCCTACGGCAGGCGATCACCCCCAACACCGTGGCGTTCCTGGTCGAGCCCATCCAGGGTGAGGCGGGGGTGATCATTCCCCCGGACGGATACCTCCGAGAGATCCGCGACATCTGCCACGAACACGGCGTGACCCTCATTCTCGACGAGATCCAAACCGGGCTCGGTCGGACCGGCAAGCTGTTCGCCGAGGAGTACGAAGACGTGGAGGCCGATGTGACCCTCGTCGGAAAGGCGCTGTCCGGTGGCTTCTACCCGGTGTCCGCGGTCCTCTCGAACCAGGAGATCCTCGGGGTCCTGCGGCCCGGCGAGCATGGATCGACGTTCGGCGGCAATCCGCTCGCATGTGCGGTGGCGCGCACGGCGCTCAAGGTGCTGGTCGAGGAAGGCATGATCGACAACGCCCGGGAGATGGGGGACCGGTTCCAGGCTCTCCTCGAAGGCATCGGCGGCGACGCCATTGTCGACGTCCGGGGTCGCGGGTTGATGATCGCCATCGAACTCCACGCCGAGGCGGGAGGTGCGCGCCGCTACACCGAAGCCTTGAAGGACCGCGGGATCCTGTGCAAAGAAACCCACACCAATACCATTCGTTTTGCGCCGCCCTTGGTGATCACGGCGGACCAGGTCGACTGGGCGGCATCGGAGATCGCCGCAGTGGTCGGCGGCATCAGCTGAAGAGCGAGCGGTATCGGGAGCGGAGCTCCGCTTTCAAGACCTTCCCCATCGCGTTCCGTGGCAGAGCGTCGATCTCGACGATCTGCTTGGGATGTTTGAACCGTGCGATCGCATCGAGGGAGGCTCGCGCCCCTTGCTCGTCGTAGGCGGCATCGGTGGTCACAAATGCCGTGACGGCCTCACCGAGATCCGGATGGGGCAGACCCACCACTGCAGCTTCGACAACGCCCGGTACGGCGTCGAGAACTTGTTCCACCTCCACCGGATACACGTTGAGGCCGCCGCTGATGATCATGTCGGACGCTCGACCTTCGAGCGTCAGCCTGCCGCTCGCGTCGAGCTTGCCGATATCGCCGGTGCGCAACCACCCATCGGGGGTGAACGCGGCGGCAGTGTGGTCCGGCATCCGCCAATACCCACTGAAGACATTGGGTCCCCGGCATTCGACATTGCCCGCAATCCCGGGGGGAGCGACTGCGTCGTCGACTGTCACCCGCACTTCGATGCCAGGCAGCGCAAACCCGACCGTGCCGGGGATGCGCGCCCCCTCATAGGGGTTGGAGGTGATCATTCCGGCCTCGGTCATGCCATACCTCTCGAGAATCGCATGGCCGGTTCGGTGCTCGAACTCCCGATGGGTCGCTGCCGTGAGGGGGGCCGAGCCGGAGGTGAACAGTCGGACTCCGGAAAAAGGCTCGGGCGCCGCCAAGAGCCGGGAATAGAACGTGGGCACGCCCATCATGACGGTGGCATCCCCAAGGGAGCGTTTCACTTCGCCGACGTCGAAGCGGTCGAGGAATACCACCGTTGAAGCCGTGAACATCGCGCAGTGCAGCGCCACGAACAGACCGTGGACGTGGAAGATGGGGAGGGCGTGGACGAGCACGTCCGACTCGTGGAATCGCCACGCCTCGACCAGCGCCTTCGCGTTGGAAATCAGGTTGTCGTTGGTGAGCACAGCGCCCTTGGATCGACCTGTTGTCCCGGACGTGTACAGCATCGCCGCCGGGTCGTCACCGGACCGTCCGACGTCTTCGACCCCAGCCCCGGGCTTCAACGTGCCCGAACCGTCCGCCTCGAGGATGAGTGATCCCGGACGTGCGTTCGCCGCACCGGTCACCACGACCGCCGGCTCGGCGTCTTCGACGAAGGCGTCGACCTCGGTGGGCGTGTATGCCGTATTGAGTGGCACGAAGACGGCGCCGATGCGGAGCGTGGCTAGGTAGAGGGCCACGGCGTATGGGGACTTCGCCACCTGGACCATCACCCGGTCTCCCGGTGTCACGTCTCGCGCCTGGAGCGATGCCCCGTAGGAGGCTGCCAGGGAATCGACCTCCTCGTATGACCACTGGTGCCCACCTGGTTGGCTGAGGAACGTGCGATGCGGCCGGGCACCCCACGCCTGGCTCAGGTGGGCGTGGAGACTCGTCACTGTGATTCCGGAGCGAACTCGCCGAGCACCGCATTCACGAGGCGGGTCGACTGGGGCGGCACGCCCCGCAGCGACACTTCCAGACCGGCCGCAGTCGTGTCTTCACACAAGGCGCGAAGGGCCACGGCCCCGGTGTAGTCGATACGCCCCAGTCCGGAGAGGTCGATGACCACTCGACTCGCCTCGGGGTGCTGTGCGATGAGCTTCACCAAGCGGTCTTCCATCTCCGGTGTCGACGCAAAGAAGAGCACGCCCTTCGGTCTGAGGATCACCGTCTCCCCTTCGAAGTCGCGTCCGACCTGGAGGTGGAGCTCACGCCACAGGTGGATGAGAACGGCGGCGGCGATACCGACGGTGATCCCCAGGTCGATCCGCGGGTTGAGCGCGAGGGTGCCGACGAACGTGATGAGTGCCACCAATCCCTGAGGCCTGGAGCTCCTGCCGACCGTGAGGATTCGATCGGGTCGGACGAGTGGGGCGACACCGATGATCACGACCGCCGCCAGGAAGGCTTTCGGGAGATCCTCGAGAATGCGGGCGAAGGGCAGGAACCCGAGCACGATCAGGCCGGCGATGCCTCCTGCCCACCTACTGGTGGCCCCCGCCATTCGGGCAACTCCGGTTCGCGAGAACGAACCTCCGACGGGAAACGCGCCGGTGAACCCGGCGGTGATGTTGGCCGCTCCCTGGGCGAGGAATTCGCGGTCGGCGCTCCAACTGGTGCGGTCCATGGCGGCGTAGGTGCGGGCGATCGATGCGGGCTCGGCGAATCCGACCAGAGCCACGACTGCGGCCGGGACGAGGAGGATCGGCAGGCTCGCCCAATCGAATCCCAGGTTGAGCGTCGGGAGGCTGGCCGTTACCTCTCCGATCGGTTGTCCACCTATCCCGGCAGCCCCCAAGATGATTGCGATCACGCCTGCCAGGAGGACCCCGGGGATGAGGCGATGGATCCGTCTTACTCCGAGGATGATGACGGCGGTGATGACGGCCACCATGACCGCCTGGGAGTGCCACGGCACCGTGAACGACTCGAAGGCGCGGCCGAAGAGACCGTCCGAGGTGGTCTCGGCTCCGACCGCCGTGGGGAGCTGGGAGGCGATGATGATGATGGAGGCGGCGGCGGTGAATCCGGTGAGCACGGGTTGGGACAGCAGGTAGGCGATCGCTCCCGCACCCAGGAGGCCCAGCGCCAGCCTGATCACACCGACCATGAGGGCGAGCAGGCTGGCGGCACGGATCCAATCCTCTGACTTGGGTTCCAGGCCCAGCGAAGCCAGCGCCGAGAAGGTCAGTAATCCGGTGAGCGCCACTGGTCCGGTTTGGAGATAGCGGGAAGACGCCAGGAAGGCGGCGGCGATGGGTGGTAGCGCCGCCGCCACGAGACCCAGCCCCGGAGGCATTCCCGCCAGATCGGCATATGCCAGCGCTTGCGGGATGGCGACGAGCGCCACCGAGAGTCCGGCGATCAGGTCGCCGGGGGAGATGCGGCCCTTCGAATGTTTCACACCCAGACGCTAATGCGTCGGGGGGAGGCGCCGGTTCAGCTGTCGCGGGCCGCCAGCAGGGCTCCCCCGCCCAGGAGGAACAACGCGGTGGCAGCCATCAGCCAGCCCGCGGTTTCCACCGGCGGGCCGGTGAACGGCAGGGTGGAGGCGGTCACCTGCGGCACCGTGGTGCTGCTCGAGGTCGCCTCGGCGCTGGTGGAGGTTGTGGGCAGGGTTGTGGTCGTGGTTCCGAGCACGGTTGAGCTCGACGTGGTGGGAGCAGTCGTGGTGGTGGTGGGCTCCGTGGTGGTCGTGGTTGCTTCCGTCGTTGTTGTGGTGGCCTGCGTCGTTGTCGTCGTCTCCGGCTCACAGTCGACGAACACCTCGTAGTCGACCGAGGTGGCGACGATGTCGTCCTCGTCGGGAAGCATGACGTTGTACAGCTCGATCGTAGGACCCAACACCAGGGTTTCGTCTTCGAGACGCGTCGTGGTGACGTTGGGCTCGGATTCCGTTTCGAGGATGTCGCTCTCGTCGTCCCCGGTCACGATCACGCCGAAGTTGTTCGGGTGGACGCTGTCGCCATTGGCGGCGGTGATGGTGAACGTGCACTCGATGCCGATCAGGTCGGCATAGCCGTTTTCTGCCAGGTCGTAGACCGCGAGCAGCCGCCTCACCCCCACCTGGTCCGACGCGGATGCCGGTCGAGGGATGTAGAAATCGGATGCCGCGAGGAGCGAAATCGGGGCTGCGAACGCGGGCACGCTCGCGTAGAACAGACCTGCGACGACCACCATCAACCCGAGGCTCCGGCGCACAGAAAGTGGCATGGCTCGATTCTTGACGGTGGTCATCTTGTTCCCTTCGTTGGGTCAGATTGAGGCAGGAAGTGAAGGGGCGAGCCTACCACCGGCTCGCCACTTCACTTCGACGGCGGACCTCAGTTTTCGCGGGCTGCGAGGAGCGTCCCGCCCCCGAGCAGAAGCAGTGCGGTGGCCGCCATGAGCCATCCAGCGGCTTCCACCGGCGCCCCGGTGAAGGGCAGGGTCGAGGCGGTCACCTGGGGAACGGTGGTACTGGTGGAAGTTGCCGCTGCGCTGCTGGTGGTCGTCGGGAGGGTTGTCGTGGTGGTTCCGAGGACGGTGGAACTCGAGGTGGCGGGCACCGTGGTCGAGGTAGTGGTGGCCTCGGTGGTTGTAGTGGTCGCCTCGGTGGTCGTTGTCGTGTCCTCGGACGTAGTGGTCGTCTCCTCGGTCTCGCACGTCACGTCCACGACGTAATCGACCGACGTGGCCACGATGTCGTCGTCGTCGGGCAGCATCACGTTGTAGAGCTCGATGGTCGCACCCAACACGAGCGTTGCATCCTCCAGGGTGGTGGTGGTGACATTCGGCTCCGACTCGGTGTCGAAGATGTCGGTCTCCTCACCGCCGGTGGTTATCGCGCCGAAGTTGTTGGGGTGAACGCTGTCGCCATTGGCGGCCGACACAGAGAAAGAGCACTCGAGCCCGATGAGGTTGGCGTGTCCGTTGGCCGCCAGGTCGTAGGTGGTGAGGAGTCGATACACACCCACCTGATCGGAGGCTGCCGACGGCCGGGGGATGTAGAAGTCCGAGCCGGTGAACGAGAAGATGACCGTCGCTGCTCCGGCCGGGAGCGACATCAGCATCAGTGCCGATATGGCGGTGAGAGCCGCCAAACTCCGGCGCACGGCAATGAACTTCATGTGGAGACCCTCCCTGGTCCGCCCGTCCGCACCAAAGCGGCCGAACGGTTCAATTTCCCGGTGTCACCGGCTTGCCCGTTTCTGCCCCTTCGGCGGCCATTATGGCCTATTCAGAAGCTCGTTGCCAGCAAGCCCCTCCTCAGGGCTTCGCGACCTCAGATCTTGCAGCCCGACGACCACCAGGACCGTCCAGGCGGGCAACACCGCCACCATGCCTGCGCCGCCGCCGAGAGCGGCGGCCACCAACGCAACTGCTAGGCAGGTCACCCGCGCCCGGCCGATGCGAACGGGGTCGAGCGCAACGCCCGCCTTGTCGGCCTCGGATTCCACGGTCGATACCCTCCACGAGGCGAGCCCGCCGACGACGCCGGCGGCCACGACCGTCGCCACGAGAACGCTCGGTCTCGTCCATTCCATCGGATGCCGGGCAATACCTGCCCCGAGGACAACACCGATGGCGGTCAGCCACGCCCAGTTCCGCTGGCGGACACCCCCGCCGGTGACTGCCAACGCGACCGCCATGCCGGCTCCGGCGATCCACGAGAGCGGTGTCGAGAAGGCCAGCCAGGAGGTGAGGATCGCCAGAAACGCAAGGTCGAGATGTCCAAGGCGCCTTCCGGTCGTTCCGGCCGTCTGCCGGATAGCGAGGAGGAGGACGAACAGCGAGCCGAGTGAGACGACGTGAGCGTCCACGGTCGCGACAATGGCCGGACCGAGCACCGCCGCTGCCGCCGCTGAGCGATCCGGATTGAGCTCTCGGGCAACCGCCCACGCCAGAAAGGCCGAGCCTCCGAGGGCCAGCCACGATCGGCCCTGTGGCTCGAAGAGCCAACCCACCAGCGTTGCAGCACCCGTGGCGGCGACTGCGAACCGGTTGGATCTCGACCGGAGATCGATGGGGCGCGCCAGCCCGGACGGTGGAAACCCGGCCAAGGTTGCCGTCAGGACCTTCTCAACGTGGCGCGGAGGTGTACCTGGAGCGGGTGTCCCACAGCCGCCATCGACATGCGGTATCGGAGGAGCGGCCCCTCGACCTCGATGTGCCGTTCCACGTCGCTGACCTCCACCGCCGTCGGGGTGTGGGCGACCACCAGGGAGCGCAGGTGGAGATGGGTGCCCTGGATCGATCCGGTGTGGACCTCGGTGATCCCCGTGGGTTGGGCGAGAGCGAGTTCGGCGCGGCCGGCGCCCGCCCATCGGAGGTATCCGGTCTCGCTGTGGAGCGGTTCCCCCGTGTCGTGGTCGCGCGTCCTCTGCTGGTAGATGAGCGCAGGTTTTGCCCCCACCGGCTGGATCGTGATGTCCTCGTGGTAGCGGAAGGATTCGATCGTGGGGTACTCGCCCTCTCCGGTCCCCGACCAAGAACCGATGAGGAACGCAAGTTCGTCGAGGTCGGGATGGTGTGTCATACGCCTGATCGTAGAGTTGCGACGCAATCGCCGCGGCCGTTCGGACCTTCGAATCCGTGCTCGCTGGACCCGGATCCCCTGAGCACGGTTCGCGTTGTTGAGCGTTTGTGCGTCGCCGTCACCACGGAATGAGCGGTTCCTCTCCCTGTCGGTAGAGAATCAGGTCCACTTCGCGCCACCTTGGCCTCGCCCACCACAGCAGCATCGCACCGGACAGAACCGACGCCACAGCCAGTCCGGCGAGAGCATCGGCGGACGCACCGGTGAACGGCAATGTGTCGAGTGTTGCCGGGGCGATCGTGGTGGTGGTCGACGCACCGAGGACCTCAGGTCCGGTGGTTGTCGTCGTCAGGGACGCCGAAGTCGGAGGAGACTCTGGCTCCGGTTCGGTGTCGCCCGTCGTGGTCTCGAGGATCTCGATGGTTGTCGCGGCCGTATTGTCACCGGTCATGTCGTCGTCCTCATTCGACGCGGCCACGGTGACGGTCATCACAGCCGCTTCATCTACCGCCCCCGCTTCGCCGTTGACGGACAGCACGACCTGTTGACCGGCATCGATTTCGCCCACGACGCTCCAACCAGCAATCCAATCGATGTGGAGAGAATCAGACCAACCCGCCGCGAGAGAAACATCCATTGCCGTGGCCACACCTCGGTTCACAACCGTCACGGTGTACTGCACTGCATCACCGACGAGGACCCTCGACTCGTCGACATCGATGTCGACGCCCACATCCACGAACGGACCCGGTTGATAGCAGAACGCTGCTTGCCTCAGCCCGCGGTAGTGCGTCCCGCCGCCCGACAACGGCGCGTGGAGTCCGCTCCCGGAGAAGGTCAGCGGTGGATACGGGAAGGCGAGAGTTTCGGGGCCTCCGACGGTGATGACGCCGGCGATCGGATACGTCGACATCCAGTCGAAGAGAGTCCCCATGTCGCCCTGATACAACGACAGGGTCACCGTCGCTGTTTCGTCGGCCACGACCGCGGTCGTTCCGTGGAGGGCTTCCTCGCCGGCGAGAATGGCGACGAGACCGGGTGCGAACACGTCACACGACGGGGCGCCATGTTCGTGATCGTCGCCGCCGTCACCGTGCATCTTCTCGATGGCGGTGGCTTCCGATGCGACCTCGCTCAACGTCGACCCTGGGGGAGTGGTCGCTGATGCGGTCGCGTGATTGATGGCGATTCCGGCTTTCAACGCCTCGACCGTGATCACGATCGACACCGAGGAGTCCGGTTCCATCACGCCGACCTCACAAACGATCAGGGCGGATCCGTCCCAGGTGGGGCATCCGTCCACCGTGACGACACCGACCAGCGCAGGGATCGGGTCTTCGATCCTGACAGCCGACAGTGGTTCGCCTCCCGTGTTCGAGACTGTGATCAGATAGTCGAAGCGATCTCCCACCCTCACCGGGTCGGTCGAGTCGGATTTCGACAGAGAAAGAGCTATCTCGGGCGCTTCCACTCGGTAACAAACCGAGATCGTCTTCGGCTTGTGGTAGTGCGTGCCTTCCATGTTGAGAGGCGCGTGAAGTCCCGAAGCCATTGTCGTGGGCGGCTCGTACTCCCAAGCCATCACCTTTGGTCCCCCTGCCACGATCACGGCGTCGACCGGGATGTTCGAGGTGAAACCGAAGATTGGTCCGAGGTCGGATTCACCCGGCGTCACGGTGACGTCGGCGACGCCGTCCGATCCAGAGACGGGCGCGGTGAACGCCCCGGGTGAGATTGTCAGCGTCCTCGATCCGGCAACGAGATCAGAACACGCGAGGCCGCCTTCTCCTTCGTGGCCCCCGTCTTGTTGGGCGATGGCGATGGCGCTCCCGGAGCACACGAGGACAACCACGGTGAACAAGGCGGCCAGCTGCCGTCCGGTCGAACGGAGCCTGCTGGACATGATCGAGCACTCCTTTCGGATCTGGGGGCTCCCAGCCAACCGGGAGCCCCCAGATCAGTCAGTTCATGAATGCCGAAGCCCGATGGAGGAAGGCCGCCATCTGGCCACGGGTCATGGTCTCGTCGGGACAGAACTCGTCGTTGTCCGGCGGGTTGCATCCCTTCGTGATGCCGCTCTCGGCGAGACTGTTGATGTCTCCCTCGTGGACGGTTGACTCGTCGTCCGTGAAGTAGTCGGTAGTCGACGCCGGTAGGTCGAGTGCGCGGACGAGGAACGAAGCCATCTGTGCCCTGGTGACGAGGTCCTCTGGGCAGAACATCGAGTTCACTGGAGGATTGCAACCCATGGTGATGCTGGCCTCGTAGATCGAGTTGATGTCTCCCTCGTGGACGCTGGCTTCGTCGTCCGTGAAGTAATCGGCACTCGATGCCGGTAGGTCGAGTGCGCGGACGAGGAACGAGGCCATCTGGGCCCTGGTGACGGGGTCGTCGGGGCAGAACATCGTGTTGTCAGGTGGATTGCACCCGAAGGTGATGCCCGCTGCGCGCAACCAGGTGATGTCGCCGTGGAACAGGTGATCTGCCGGTACGTCCAGGAAGGCGTCGAATTCGACGACCGTTCGCTCCAGGTCCACACTGATCACGAGCTTGGCCCCCGGGGCGAGAACGAGCTCCTTGGCGTCGGCGGCGCTGGCGGCGCCGTCGTACCACTCGGACAGGTACCCGGTTCCGCTGGTCAGCATCGTGTAGCTTCCGGCGGGGAGTGTGAAGTGGAACGCCCCGTCACTGGATGTGATGTAGCTTTCCACGCCGATTCCCGCCTGGTACATCTCCACCTTGGCGGCATTGAGCGGCGACCCCGTGAGTGCGTCACTCACCACCCCCTGAACGACACCCGGTTGTGCGGGCTCTGCCAGCACGGCCTTGACGGCGATGACCTGCGGAACCGTGACGAGGTCTGCCGACACGAAGTCCACCTCGTCCTCGAACCACTCCGATTGGTGGATCGCCGCAGGGTCTTCGAACAGCAGCTTGTAGCTCCCATGCAGGAGGTCGGCGGTGAACAGCCCGCTCGGGTCGCTGGTGACGAGGCCCGCCGCTGCACCTGCCAGCGTGTACGCAGTGATGTCGATGTCAGGCAGTGCCTCATCGGCATCATCGACCACCTGCCCGACGAGCGGGCTGTAGGTCGGCGTCGCGCCGCCGTCGGACACGTAGATGTCGAGATACATGTAGT
>JAOUGY010000114.1 GCA_029865445.1 Acidimicrobiia bacterium
CATGCGCAACGCCTCTATCGACCTCGAGGCCGCGGCGGAGGCGGGGATCTTGGTATGCGGGACCCCATCGTCGGGGTTCGCGACGGCCGAACTGAGCTTCGCCTTCATCCAGGTGCTCGCCCGGGGAATGCTCACCGAGATCGAAGGGGTGCGGTCGGGGCGGTGGCAGGTCGGGATCGGGCGAGACCTCCGTGGGTCTCGACTGGGGGTGGTCGGGCTGGGGCGGGTCGGCGCAGACGTCGCCCGCTTCGGGCAGGCCTTCGGGATGGATGTGGTTGGGTGGTCACCGAACCTCACCGATGACCGGTGCCATGAACTCGGGGTCACCCACGTCGACAAGGAGGAGCTCCTGCGAACGAGCGACTTCGTGACCCTCCATCTCAAGCTGGGCGAGAGGTCGGTCGGCGTGATCTCGAAACCGGACCTCGACCTGATGAAACCGGCCGCCTATCTGATCAACACGTCTCGCGGGCCGCTGGTCGACACCGACGCCCTCATCCATGCGATCGACTCGGGGTCGATCGCCGGGGCCGGGCTCGACGTGTTCGAACCCGAACCCCTGCCACTCGATCACCGACTCCGATCGCATCCGAGGATCCTGTGCACGCCCCACATCGGTTACGTCACGGCTCAGACCTACGAGGTCTTCTACCAGGGCGTGGTCGAGGACATCGCAGCCTGGATGGAGGGGGAACCGATCCGGGTCCTCACGTGATGAAGTCGGGGTATCCGTGGCGTTCGACGGCGGTTCGATACTCGGCCAGGAACTCCGGCATCGTCAGTCCCCGGTGAACGGCGATCGACCGCGCCGCCTGGAGTAGGAGAAACGGGTGGGCTCCCAACGCATAGAGCTTCCCAACGTCCCACTCCATCAGCGCCGCCCTCTCCTCATCCGACAGCGACCGGCCGTCCACGAAAGGCTCCGGGTCGTCGATGAACGCGGCGACCGATGCCGCATCGACCTCGATGTCATACAGCACGACGTTGACGACTCCCCTGCTCACGGCGTGTCCCAGGAGAAGAACGGTTCGTTGCCGAAACGGCAACCGACCCCTTCGGCGGTGGTGGCGCGGGTCCCGGAGAGAGCGGCCAGGGTCAGGAAGTTGAGGAACTGGAAGGACAGGTTCCCCGCGGCCAGCAGACGATCGAAGGTGCAGCCTTCAACCGCTTCGGTGAGGGCACCGTCCCGGATCCAGCCCACCGCGCTCCTGTCGAAGTCGGGGTCGGTGGATTCGCCCGAGAACTGGCGGGGACCGCCGAGTTCGTACGCCAAATGGCCGGTCCCCAGTACCAGCACCCTCTCCGACGACGGCCACGCCTCGATCGCCTCGCGCAGGTACACCCCCAACTCCGTGAACCGGCGGGCCGTGGGGAGCGGTGGAGCATTTGTGTTGGTGTGGATGGGTACAACGGGGATCGACAGGTCGGGCACCAGATAGAGAAGCGGCACCACGTAGGCGTGGTCGAGTCGAGGCTCGTCGGAGAACGCAAAGTCGAACCTGCCCCCGAGGGTTTCCCGACCGAGAATCGCCCGGGCGATACCCGGATGCCCCGGCACCTGGATCCTCGGCAGCCCGAACGACGCCTCCTCGTTCGGGTAGGTCCCGGCGATGACATCTGCCTTCCCAACGGCAAACGTCGCCATGTTGCGGTGCGAATACTGGTGGAAGTGGTCGGAGGCCACGAAGACGATGACGTCGGGACCGGCCTCCTCGATCAACGCCCGGAACCGCGCGAACTCGTCCGCCACAACCCGCAGGTCCGGTGGCGGCTCTTCGGCCATCAGCCGCCACAAGAGCGGCGTGTGGGGAACACCGAACGCGCCGGCGAGCTCAGCCATGACCGATCATCTCCAGCGCTTCGGCCAACGTCGCGCGTTCCGACTCCAGGAATGCCCTCGTGGAGGCGGCGTCGAGATAGGTTGACTGCCAGTGGTGGTCCGCTACGGCGGAAGCCCATTCCGGGGAAGCCACCGCCTTTCCCGTCAACTCGTCCCACATGGCCACGTCATCGGCCGTGAGCCCAGGAGGTCCCACGATTCCTCGCCACGTCCCGACGAGACAGTCGACACCGACTTCGCTCCAGGTCGACACGTCGCGGAACGGGCCGGCGAGTCGCTCAGATGTCGACACCGCGACAACGCGGATCGATCCGGCCGCGAGCTCCGGCACGACGCTGGCCGCCGAGACGATGGCACATGCCGCCCCGCCTCCCAGCACTTCGGCCACCGCCTCACGCGCCGAATCGAAGGCCCTCACATCGAGCGCTCCGGGATCTCCTCCACCTGCGCGAGCGATCAGGCCCGCTGCCACATGGTTGACGTTTCCCAACGCAGTGGCGATCGCGATGCCGGCCCCGCCGGTGACCGCGCCGACGAGGTCACCAGCGTTTCGAATCCCGCTTGAAGCCGGGATGACGAACGCGAGACCCTCGGTGCACAGGTGTGCGAGCGGCGTGACGTCGTCATGGGCGCCGATCCCGTGGATCCGGTTGGTGATCATGGTGGGGGAACTGATCGCCGCGACGTGTGGGTCGGCCCCCCGCCGGGAGAGTTCGTCCCAGGTATTCGATCCACCTCGTCCAGGAATGTTGACCACGAACGCGGCGACGCCGAGGGCGGACGCAAAGGCTCGAGCGGCCCTGTCCTGGCCGCCGCCCGGCGGTGTTCCGGCGAGGATCTCGACTTCCACGCCCCGAACGTAGCAAGGCGGTGCGCCATCGGTCGCAGAAACCAATGGCGGTGCTTCAGATGTTGTCCGAGCGGCTGGCCACGGTGGCCGGTTCGACGATCGGCTCCGCCCGGCCGAGCCGCACGGCTCGCCACGACGCCCACGCGAGAGCGACGCCGCCTCCAAGCATCTGACCCATCACGTGAAGGTCCCGGATCGAGACGACGGCGGCCTCGTCCGGATCGAACGCCCAGACAGTGGCGTACACCGCCGACGACACCAACGCTGCCGGCGCCAGCGCAGTCAGGTGTAGCGGGACAACGTCTCCGCGCAAGGCCTGGAAGAAGGTCGGTCCCGATCTGCGGTGGGCCCGGGCGAAGAGGCCGAGAAGTGGAATGGCGATGAGTGCTCCATATCGCAGCGGTGCGTAGGGGATGGTGGGGAACCAGGTGGCCGAGTAGGCGGCGGTCCCGCCCACGAGTATCCACGCAGCCGCCCGACCCGGTTTCCACTCCGCCGGCCACACTCGGTCCAGCAACAGGTGTCCGAGTGCGAGCGCCAGGACCACGAGGACCATGGTGAGCGCGTACTGCCCGGGAGTGGCCGGATCCGCGCCGCCCTGTTCGAGGCCGGCGGCGAGGTCATCGGAATCGGGCAGCCAGGTGGTCACAGCCCACAAGCCGACCACCACGCCATATACAGCGGATGCCATCGCCAGGATCCACGGACGTTTGTCGATGAGCAGTCTGCGAACGAGATAGAACAAGCCGACGAATGACCCCAGGCCGTGCCACCCGGCAAACATGGCCGGGATGAAGGGATCGAAGGGACCCGCTTCGTGGATGACCGGCGTGATGACGCCTTCGACCGTCCACGCGAACACAGCACCGGCCAGTACGACCTGATGCACACCGCGGTACGACGTTCGGGCGAGCACCCAGAGCGCCAGGCCTGCTGCGAAGCCGTAGAACAAGGACACGCCGAGCGTCTCGCCGATGCGACCCCAGAACCAGTCGGGTGAGTGGAACCAGTAGGCCCGCTCGGAGTTGAGTTCCACGATGAACCCGACGAGCGCGAAGAACGTGACCATCTGCAATGGGAACCGGATCTTCGCTGCCATGGGACCACAGGTTGATGGGACGCCGAGTGGAAGGAAATGGGGTATCTCCCTGCCACCTCCCTGATCCACCTCGAGACGAGGCTTCACGCGTGCGTCCACCAGAGGCAATACTCGCGACGTCGCTCCCCTATACGATCCTGTGATGCCACTCACCATCACCTCCGTAGAGGCAACTCCCATTGCGCTGCCGCTGACCAAGCCGATCGCCAGCGCGCTGGGAACGTACACGAGCGTTCCAGGAGCGGCGGTGTGGGTGCGCACCTCGGAGGGGATGGACGGCTTCGGATTCAACCTCGGACTCGGCGGAGCCGTGAGCCGGGCAGTGGCCGCCTACATCAACGACGAACTCGCACCGCTCGCCGTGGGCCAGGACGCACTCGCCCCGGAGGCAGTCTGGAACCGAATGTGGGCCCCAAACAAGGCTCGCATGCACGGCGGGATCGGTGTGTGGGGACTGTCGGCTGTCGACATCGCGGTGTGGGACATCGTGGGCAAGGCGGCCGGACTACCGGTCAACACGCTGCTCGGTGGCCACCGGCAGCGCGTCCCGGTGTACGGGAGCGGGGGCTGGTTGTCGCTGTCCGATACCGAGCTCGTCGCCGAATGCGAGGCGATGGCTGCGATCGGCATCGGGTCGTACAAGTTCAAGATCAAGACGCTCGATCACGTGGGCCGGGCGGCTTTACTGCGCCGCGCCATGGGCGACGACTTCATCCTCCTGGCCGACGCCAACCAGGGGCTCACGGTCGCCGAGGCGATCGAGATGTCGGATCGGCTCTCCGAGTATGGGGTGGCGTGGCTCGAGGAGCCGGTGCTGGCGGAGGCCGTCGATGACCTTGCCGAGGTGACGGCGGGTTCTTCGGTGCCGATCGCTACGGGCGAGAACAACTACTTCTCGTGGGGGTTCCGGCACCTGTGCCAACGCGGCGTCGCCTATCTCCAGCCCGACGTCGCCCGTTGCGGCGGCATCGGCGAGTTTCGCAAGATCGCAGGACTGGCCGAGTCCTACCGGGTGGCGCTGTCGAGCCATCTCTGGCACGAACTGTCGATCAGTCTGGTTGGGGCATCGCCATCCGGATGGGCCGCCGAGTACACCACGGTTCTGTCACCCGAGCTGTGGACGCGGCCTTTCGAGGTGGTGGATGGACACATCGACGTCCCTCAGGTGCCCGGCCATGGGGTCGAGTTGACGGCGGAGGCTCTCGAACGGTTCGCCCTCTGAACGCCGGAACCACGCGCCCAAGCGGGACGTCGAACACAGCGATGACGAACAACGTTCGACTCTTGCTCACTCTTCTCATGGTGGTCTCGGCGTGCTCGAAACCGGAGGCGACGGTGGTCGTGTCTGGTGTGGCGGTGGCCGGGCCGGTCTGTCCGGTCGAGACCACTCCGCCCGATCCCGCATGTGCCGCCGAACCGGTCGCCGGCGCCCGGTTGATCGTGATCGACCTCAACGGCGCTGAAGTGGCGAGTGCGGTCACCGGCGCCGATGGAGCCTTCGAGCTACATGTCGCCCCCGGCACCTACTCGCTCATCAGCCAACCCGTCGAGGGATTGATGGGCGTCGCCCAACCACAGGAGTTCACCGTGGGCGAGACACCGGTCGAGATCACGCTCTCCTACGACACCGGCATTCGCTGACCACGGACCGCAAGATCAAGGCGACACGGTACGACCGGGCGACTCCGGCCCGATCTCGCCATCCTCCCAGCATTCTGGTCGACCACCTGTGGAAGCCGAACCAACCGAGGACAGCAGCCGCCCCGACTAGGGCGGCTGTCAGGTGGACGGAGCCTGAAGACCGCTTCCACCGTTCGGCGCCGCCTTCCGATCGGTGTCCGCCACTGCAGGTGGAGGACCCCGGCCAAGCGACTTCGGTGGCGCCTTCCCGCCAAGAAACCGTCTCCGGCGGTCGCCGGAGGGCGGCCCTCCGCCACTCAGCGGGCCACGCGGCCTTCGTCCCAGACGGGTTCGTCCGACTCGTAGACATCGCCGTCGGCGCCGAACACGAGAAAGCGATCGAACCCCTGGGCGAACCACCGGTCGTGAGTCACCGCCACCACCGTTCCATCGAACCGCTCCAACGCCGATTCGAGCGCCTCGGCGGAAACGAGATCGAGGTTGTCCGTCGGCTCGTCGAGCAACAACATCGTTGCTCCCGACAACTCCAACAACAAGATCTGAAGCCGGGCTTGCTGTCCACCGGAAAGAGACTCGAACGTCTGCTCCGCGGCCCCTGAAAGTTCGTATCGGCCGAGCGCTCGGGTCGCTTCTCCCCTCGGCATCCCACGGCGGTGGGGGTCACCTCGCCACAGGATGTCGAGCAGTGTCCGCCCCAACAGCTCGGGGTGGTGATGTGTCTGCGCGAACCATCCGGGCCTCACCCTCGCACCGAGACGGGCGACGCCTGTGTGGGACACCTCGCCGATGTGGGCCCCGTCGACCGGGCGATGGTCTGGTTCGGGATCCGACCCTCCGGCGGCCAGCAGCCGCAAGAAGTGTGACTTGCCCGAACCGTTCGAACCGAGCACTGCCACCCGTTCGCCGTACCAGACCTCTACGTCGAAGGGTCGCATCAGCCCGGTCAGCTCCAGTCGTTGGCAGACCAAAGCCTTCTTGCCGGTGCGGGCTCCTCGCAGGTTCATCCTCACGTCTTGTTCCCTCGGAATGGCCTCGGGCGGACCGGCCTCCACGAATTTCTCCAACCGGGTCTGGGCAGCGTGATAGCGGCTGGCCATACCGTCGTTGTACGCAGCCTTCTGTTTGTAGAAGGCAACGAGCTTCTTCAACTTGGCGTGCTCCTCGTCCCAGCGTCTCTTCAATTCCTCGAACCGGTCGAATCGAGCCGATCGCGCTTCGTGGTAGGTCGAGAAGCCGCCCGGGTGAGTCCACACGGTGTTCGCCGCACCGCCCAGTTCGACGGTCACGATTCGGGTTGCGGTGCGTGCCAGCAACTCGCGGTCGTGTGAGATGAACAACACCGTTTTCGGGCAGCGGACGAGACTCTCCTCGAGCCATCGTTTGGCCGGCACATCGAGGTAGTTGTCCGGCTCGTCGAGGAGCAACACCGCATCCGGCCCTCGCAACAACGCCTCCAGCACCAGCCGCTTCTGTTCTCCACCCGAGAGCGTCGACACCGGCCGCGCCCTGGCCTCGTCGAAGGCCAGACCGAGCGCGGCCACCGTGCACGTGTCCCACAGGACTTCCGCGTCATATCCACCCACGTCTCCGAACGCCGCCAGCGCCTCGGCATACCGCATCTGTGCACGTTCAGAACCGTCCTGACCCAATACCGCCGTTGCCTGTTCGAGCTGGCGGGCGGCGGCCCGCACCGCTTCGGGTGCGACGGACAGGAGCAGATCGGCGACGGTGGTTTCGTCACGGAGTCCGCCCACGAACTGGCGCATGACGCCAATCCCCCCAGACCGGGCGATGGTGCCCTCGTCGGGGTCGACGTCGCCTGCGATGAGCCCCATCAGGGTCGTCTTGCCGGCCCCGTTGGCGCCGACGAGCGCCACCTTGGCCCCGTCCCCCACTCGGAACGAGATGTCGGACAGCAACATGCGGCCGTCCGGCAGGTAGAAGTCGACACCACTCACATCGACGTGGCCCATCATCGACTCCGGGTTGGGTGCTGCGCCATCTCACCGGGAGGATGGCGCTGCCGACTCACCGACACAAGATGATTTCGAGCGACGGGGGTCGTGCATTCGATATCGTGCACGGTGATGAAGATCACATCTGTCGAGACCTTTCCCATATCCCTTCCGCTCTCGAAGCCTGTGCAGATGTCACACGTGACGATTCACGTGTCCAACAACGTGCTCGTGAAGATCACGACAGACGAGGGAGTCGTCGGGTGGGGCGAGGGGGTCGAGGCGATGGACGTCACCGGCGACAACCAGATGAGGATCAAAGCCTCGATCGACGATCTCGGCGCCCGCATCGTCGGACGTGACGCCCTCGCCCGGACGGCGATCTGGGCCGACCTCCGATCTGCGGTCCACGGAAACACGACCGCCATCGGCGCCATCGACATCGCACTCCACGACATCGCCGGAAAGGCCGCGGGGGTCCCGGTTCACGAAATGATCGGCGGAGCCAACCGAACCGAGATCCCCGCCCTGACGCTGTTGGGTAGCGGGCGGCCCGACGCCGACCTCGAAACGTTCGAAGAGAAGATGGCGGCGGGATTCCGATGGTTCAAGCTGAAACTCGGGATCGCCGATCCGGCAGTGGAAGCCGAGACCTTCCGGAAGATCTCCGAGGTGTCGGGAGACGCGGTCCTGTCGGGGGACACGAACGCCGGATGGTCCGAGCAGACCGCCGCCCGATTCATACGAGAAGTCGATGGGCTCGGGATCCGTTTCCTCGAACAACTCACCGGCCCGACGGACGCCATGGTCCGACTCGCCGCATGGAGCCCGGTCGCACTGTGCGCCGACGAGAGCGCCAAGACGTTCGACGACATTCTGGCGCTCCGCGGGACGGGGATCGCGGGCGTGAGCCTCAAGCTCATCAAACACGTCGGTATCACCGGAGTCATGCGGGCGGCCGCCATCTGCGATGCCATCGGCCTGGCGGTCAACCTCGCCGGCAAGATCGCAGAGTCGAGCATCGCCGCCGCCGCAAACCTGCACTGCGCCGCGGCCATGGTCGGCACACGGTACGGGTGCTCGCCCGCCAGCCAGTCCATATCCGCCGATGTGACCGACGTCCCGGTCCTGCCCGTCAACGGGACTTTCGTCGTACCCACGGGCCCCGGCCTGGGAGTGGACGTCGACGAGACGATGGTGCGAAAGCTGATGGGTTCTTGACACGGGTGGGGGCCCGACAGGGGCCGCCACTCATCACGCGGTCACCTGGACGGTGGTCCGTTCCGGCCAATCCGCGGGCCGGGGACTTCGCTCAGCGGTGTCTGTTACCCAGGGTTCTCGGCTTCGAGCCAGGTGGTGATGAGGGAGGCGATGTCGAGGTTGTTGATGTCGGCCATCATGGCGTGGGTGTTGCCGGAGATCCCCATGTCCGGCAGCATGATGAGCGCGGCATCCCCCCCGCCTGAATTGATCACATCCACGGCCCGGGCACATCCCTCCCGCCGCTCGTCACCGTTGACCAAAGCGGCGCCGAAGCTGTTATCACCCCACACCGACAGGAACCGGACCCGACGCAATCCCCGGTCCACGTCGGCCGGGGTGACCCCCTCGGCACCGCCCTCGACGCTCACCAACGCGGTCACGAGCAGAGGCCGCCGCCGAGCGATCTCGATTCCGTACAACCCGCCCTGGGAATGGACCATCAGGATCGCCGGCCCGATCCGGTCCAGGAGACGGCACACGCCGTCGATCGTGTTCTCACTCCCCCCGGCGAGCGTCGTCTCCGCGTTGGGGACATGCAGGGCAAGGAAGGTTTCGAACGCCTCCACCGGGAACCGCACCCCCGGGAACGGCTCCGGGTAGACAGGCCCGATGCGTGTGTTCACCCACAAGCGCTCGGCCGTCCCCAAGAACAGGTTGGGGAGGCCGCCGGTCGAACCCGACGCCCGAGCTGCGTTCACCGAGGTCGGATCGAATCCAGAACGCCCCCGCCCGGCATGATCGACCACGTACGTCGAGAAACCCTGACGCACGAACCACGTCGCCCAACCCTCTCGGCCGTCCGGCGTCGATTCGAAGGTCATCCCGGTTCCGTTGGACCCATGGATCATCACAATCGGTGGGCGGGTGGGCTCCACCGGGATGCGCCGGTGCACATAGATGTGGCCGGCCCAGATGTGGCCCGGTCCGGGAGACCCGGTGAGCGGCGAGGCCCCCGGATGGTCCGTCAGGATCATCCGGCCCCCGACGACGTCGATCCCCTCCTCGGCGAGGACGAGCGGGTCAGCCACGGTTCAACGGGTCGACACCCACCTCGGTCGCCAAGGCATCGAGCTGACCCACGAGAGCGCCGGGGACAGGTACGCCATGGCGGCGGTTGTGGGCGATCAGTTCCGCCGCCCGATCACCGGGGAGCCGGACCGGCTCGTCCGACATCGATTCGGACATGTGAAAGTCCTCCAGAACACCATCCATTCGGGTCTCGAACGCGTCGAGGTCGATGAACAGATCTGGTCGGAAACAGATCATCGATTGGCCGGTGTTGGTGGGGGTCACGTGGTCGTGCCGGAACTCGACCACGTCCCGGCCGAAGGCGGCACCGGTCATGATCCCGGCAAGGATCCCGATCATGATGTTGAGCCCTGATCCCTTGTACCCACCGATCGGCACGAGGAAACCTTCCTCGGCCCGGTTGGGATCGGTGATGGGATTGCCGTCGAAGTCGATCACCCAGCCCGGCGGCATCTCCTCTCCCCGCTGAGCTGCCACCTTGATCGTCCCGTGTGAGGCGACCGTGGTGGCGATGTCGAGCTGGAAGTCGGGCTGGGTGCGGGCGGGAATCGCGATCGCCATGGGATTGGTGCCCAGCAGCTTTTCCCGCCCACCCCAGGGTGGCATCCCGTTGCCGTTGGCAACGGCGAAGTACATGGCGCCGAGTCCGCGTTCGAGCGCCATGGCCGGGTAGATCCCCGCTGCTCCGGCATGGTTGGAGCGCACCGTCGCCACCCATCCGATGCCGTGTTCGGCTGCCTTGTCCATTGCCAGCTCGGCGGCGGTCGTCATCACCACTTGTCCCAGGCCATTGTCGCCGTCGACGAGCGCGCTCACCGACGTCTCCTTCCTCGCCTCGATCTGCGGGTCGAGGTTGTATCCGCCGGCCTGAATCCGCCTGGAGTAGAGCGGCAAACGGATGAGGCCGTGTCCGGACCGCCCTCGGAGGTCGG
>JAOUGY010000436.1 GCA_029865445.1 Acidimicrobiia bacterium
TTGATGGGGTTCGGGCGCATCGGGCGCAACGTCTTCAGAATGGTCCACGACCATCCGGAGCTCGAAGTCGCTGCCATCGCCGACACCGCCAATCCGGAAGGCCTCACCTACCTCCTCAAATACGACTCCATCTACGGGCGCTTCCCGGCCCCTGTCGAGCTCCAGGACGCCGCGCTGTTCCTCGACGGGAGGCGCATTCCGTTCCTCGCCGCAAAAGAACCCGGTGACGCCAACTGGGCCGACCTCGGCGTCGATGTCGTCGTCCAGGCCACCGGTTCCTACCGCACCGCCGGGTGGTGCCAGAAACACCTCGACGCCGGTGCCAAGCGAGTCATCCTCGCCTCGACGCCTGACGTCCCCGGCGACATGCCACTCCTTTTGCGCGGCGTCAACGACTACGTGCTCGACGACAACCCACCGATGGTGGCGTTGGGATCGAACACATCCAACGCCCTCGCTCCCATCCTCAAGATCGTGGACTCGGCGTTCGGACTCCAACGGGCGTACTTCACCGTGGTGCACGCCATGACCAACTCTCAGCGACTCGCCGACGTGCCCTCGGAAGGGTTCCGCCAAAGCCGGGCAGCCGGCGAGAACATCATCCCCGCAGAAACCAACTCGGCCGACATCCTCACCCAGGTCCTGCCCGAGTTCGCAGGGAAACTGTCGGGCGTGGCGCTCAACGTGCCAGTCGCCGACGGGTCGACCGTCGACCTCGTAGCCGAGGTCAAGATCCCTGCCACCAGAGAAGCGGTGAACGCCGCCGTGCGGTCTGCTGCCGAAGGTTCCTACCGCAACGTCCTCGAGTACGTCGACGACCCGATCGTCTCCTCCGACGTCCACTCGTCCACACACAGCGGGGTGTACGACAGCCTGGCCACCATGGTCATGGGCGACACCCTCGTCAAGACCATCACCTGGTTCAACAACGGGTGGGGATACACGGCCCGCCTCATCGAAGTAGTGAGCGCCATGACCAAGGAAGGAGCCTCGGCATGACCACACGAGTCGCCATCAACGGATTCGGTCGCATCGGTCGAGCCGTATTCCGAATCATCCTCCAGCGAGACAACCCCGACATCGACGTGGTCGCCATCAACGACCTCGCCGACGACGACGTGCTCGCATACCTACTCGAATACGACTCGGTGATGGGGCCGCTGGGAGTCGACGCCGTCGTCTCCGACGGCAAGATGACCGTGGGCCGGCAAGAAGTGGCCATGCTCATGGAGCGCGATCCCGCCCAATTGCCTTGGGACGAGCTCGGAGTCGACATCGTCATCGAATCCACCGGCGTGTTCCGCTCCAAAGAGAAGCTCCAGTGGCACATCGACGCGGGTGCGAAACGGGTGATCCTCACAGTCCCACCCGACGGCGAGATCGACGAGATGGTGGTGCTCGGCGTCAACGACATGCTTCTCGACGACGGCGACATCCTCGTGTCCAACGCCTCGTGCACCACGAACTGCCTCGCCCCGCTCGCCAAGGTCCTCGACGACTCCTTCGGCATCAAGCGCGGCGTGATGACAACCGTGCACGCCTACACCAACGACCAGCAGCTCGCCGACGTCCCCCACAAGGACCTCCGACGGAGCCGGGCGGCCACCGAGAACATCATCCCCACCACCACCGGCGCCGCCCGGGCGGTGGGCAAGGTCCTGCCCGGCCTCGCCGGCAAACTCGACGGGATGGCCATGCGAGTGCCCGTGCCCGACGGATCAACCGTCGACCTGGTCGTCGAATTGGAAAAGGACGTCACGGTCGAAGAGATCAACGCGGCCGTCAAAGCCGCCGCAGAAGGAGACCTCAAAGGGATCCTCCAATACTCGGAGGACCCCCTAGTCTCGACCGACATCATCGGCAACCCCCACTCGTCGATCTTCGACGCCGGTTCCACCCGGGTCCTCGGCGGAAACCTCGTGAAGGTCCTCTCGTGGTACGACAACGAATGGGGCTACTCGAACCGAGTCGTCGACCTGGTCGAGCGGATGGCTGTTCTTCTCCCCGCCTAGCGGGGAGAAGAACAGCCAGTCATCGAGTCATCGAGTCAGCAAGTCGTCGAGTCACGGACTTCCGCATAACCGGCCGGCGCGGCATCGTGAACGTAGAGACGTCAGCCTGCGGTGTCGAGGGCTTGCACCAAAGATCCGAGCATCCGGATGAGCTCAGCGGTGTCAGTAAGTCGCTCACTGTGCCCTGAGCCGAAGCCGAGCCTGAAGGCAATCTCGAGTTGACACTCCAACTCGTGCGCTGAACCCAGGGCGATGAAGCAGAACCGCCGGAAATCCGCCCGCGACTCGCGCCCGGCACCTTCAGCAATGTTGGAGGCGATGGATACCGCAGATCGCCGCATCTGTTGGCTCAGGCCGAACTGCTCGTGTTTGGGGAAAGAGCGTGTCAGATCGTAGATCGCGACCGCGTTGTCAGTCGCCCTTTGCCACACCCGCAGACGTCGATGATCCTGCATCCGGCTCACAGTGAGTGACCCTCATGACCGTGTCAAGCCTGTTCGGTTAGTGACGACTCGACGACTCGACGACTGGATGACTCGACGACGGGCGTAGCCGCCTGAGGCGGCTACGCCAGGAGGTCTAGCACTGTCTGGCGGAAGTCGTTGGGTTGGAAGGGTTTGGTGACGAAGGCGTCGGCGCCGCCTTCGTCGGCACGCCGGCGGGACTCTTCTTCTGCGTGTGCGGTGAGCACGACCACGGGGAGTCCCTTGGTGGCGCTGTCGCTACGGATGTGGTCGAGGACCTGCCATCCATCCATGCCGGGCAGACCGATGTCGAGCACCAGAAGATCCGGCGCCTCCGATCGCACCGCGGCCAGGCCACTGGGCCCGTCCTCACGCATCAAGATCTCGAGATCGGCCGCGCGCAGGCACACCTCGATGAGGCGCCGGATCACGGCTGAATCTTCGATGACCAGGATTCTCTGACCCACGGTGATCCTCTCGACACTTTCCCTCGGATGC
>JAOUGY010000437.1 GCA_029865445.1 Acidimicrobiia bacterium
CGCCGACGCCACGGACGGCACACTTCTGATGCAGTTCGGGGCCGAGCGGGTCTTCGTGGACTTTGCGGGGGGCATCGTCTATCAGGCGGCCGATGTGGTGTACCGCCACGACGCAGCCGGTGAGGACACGGCCCTGGCGCCGGCCGGTGGCCCCGGCACGCTCCAGAGCCTCCTGAACACCGTCGCCATCGACGGCGGACGCTACGCCATCATCGCCGAGACTCCACCGGTCGAAGACGTCCAGACGCAACAAGGGATCGTCTACGAAGTGAATCTCGACACGCTCGAATCCCGAGAGCTCATCCGGTTCGACGACTTCGAAGGCGGCATGGACACCATCTCGTGGGATGGCACCCGATACGTGGTCGGGTCGCACGCCGAGGCGAGCACCACCGTCTACCTGCTCGACCGCGATGGCAACCGCACCGAGTGGACAGGGGCGCTGAAGGCCAACTGCACCGACGACACCACCTGCGCCACCTTCCCGGTGGCATCACCCGACGGACGGATGTTGTACTACATCGCAGTCAAGGACGGTGAGCGTCAGCTGATCGGTTGGGACCGGACCACCGATGCCGAAGTGTGGTCGGCGGCGGCGCCGGGCATCGTCGCAGCCGCCACGCTGCACAACGACGTCATCGTTGTCAACCGGTGGGAGGACGGGTTCACCGCACTGGTCGAACCGCTCTTCTTCGACATCGCCAACGCCGATCCCGAGTTGGACAACGCCCTCACTACGTCCCAGGGCGCCGTGGCCGGATGGGGCTTCGTGGCCACAAACCAGGCCGACTGAGCGTCACCAACCCGACGAGTGGCCCCGGATCCGTGTGGGCCGGGGCTACTCCTCACGGCTGTTGGCGTTCCAGGGCTCCGCACGTGGCGAGTGCCGCCCTTCCGTGAACTCTCTCAGAGTCTCGCCCCGGTTCATCCACCAGGTGATTCGACACGAACCCCCGGAAATCGCGTGAAGTCGCGATCGAACGTCACGACCTCGCACTGATGCTCGATGGCGAGGGCAGCCAGGTGGGCATCATTCACAAGATTGCTCCCGACACCGATCGGTTCGAGCAACGACCGAACGATTCTGGCGTGGTCGCGTGTGGGCTCGACCACGACCGCCGGTGGCGCGCCGAGCCAGGCGTCGACCCGGTTCATCGCCTCGTCTATGCGGAGCGGGGAGGGAAAGAGCCCCACCTTGGTCGACAAGCGGACGAAGGCCAGCAGCGCAATCCAGGCGAACGCCACGGTGGCAGAACCGGAGAGGGCATCGTCGATCCACCGACGGGACGCGTCGTGCCGGCTGGCGTCAGAGTTGACCGCGTAGAGCAAGACGTTGGCGTCGACGAGCTTCACGATCCGGATCGCATCTTCCGAAGGAGGTCATCATCCTCGAGTTCTCCTGCGACCAGGAGCGCACGATCGAGGTTGACACTGGACTCTCCCATGGCGGCGGTCTCGGTGCGGAACTCCCGTCTGACCCCTTCGGCGACGGCGGCGGTGCGAATCGCGTCGTTGAGGGCTTCCTTGAACGTCATACCGCGTTCTCGCATTCGCCGGCGCACGATCTGCTCGGTGTCGGGATCGAGTGTGACAGTTGTACGCACCTGCGCATCATACCATCATGCGGTTTGATGTTTGTGCATCAATCTTGAGGGGTTCTGCCGGGACGATCACAGGGTTCGAGTGACCGGGCTGTTGGCGCCCGTTGCGAGAATCGCTAGATCTCGTTTCTCGTCATGTCAGATGAGCTTCGTACGTTGCGAACAGGCGTCCCAAACAGGGACGCCACGATGAAAGGACGCATCATGCGCAAGACCATCACCATGCTGTTCGCCGCGGCACTCGTCGCCATTCCGGCGACGGCATTGGCCGCTCCGGGCAATGGAGCCGGCGGAGTCACGGGACCGGCGTTCTACGTCGACGGCGAGCTCTACCGCACGGTGGGGACGCCGACAGACCTGAGCAACACCGGGGCTCCCGATCACTCATTCGACGTGATCTACGGGATCGGCGGTCAGCCCAACGTCGCCACCGCCGCCCCCGGAGACGAGGGATACAACGGCGGACGCTGGCGGGTCCATGCCCTGACGTTCACCGACTATGACGCCGCAGTGGACGCGGTCGACGCCAATGGCAGTGGTGACCTCGACTCCGCGGCCGAGGTGCACGAGGCGATGGCCCTCGGCTTCGTGTCGGAGGACACGGTGGTGCGCTCGTTCGTGTGCCCGGTCATCCCTGTCCCTGCCGGCTGAGCCGGGGCACATCGACGCGGATGGGCCTCGGATGAAGTCCGGGCCCATCCGCGTCTTCGATGGATCAAACAGCGAGTGGCGCCGACTCCGCGCCCGCCGGTCGACGGCGTCCATCTGGTGGCCACCGAACGCCCCAGCAGGTCGATCTTGTCCGGCCGCGGTCATCCGTCGAGACGTAGCGCCGCGTGGTTCAGAGCGGGAAGCGTTCGAGGGCCTCGTAGGTCGCAGGGCCGGCGCCCAGGTGGGATCGGTAGACCACCAACTCGTCCACCGGGAAGAGGATGGCGTCGAACACACCGTCATCTACGAGACCGCGCACGTCTTGGTCGGGGCGAATTCGGGACAGGGTCAGATGCGGCCGGTACGGGCGGCCTTCCTGTTCGAAACCGACACCCTGAACGGAAGCCTCCACCACCGCCGCCAGATCCCCGAGGTGGCCCGCACCCGCCGTCACTCCCACCCACAACACGGTGGCGTGGCGGGCGTTCGGGAAGGCACCCAGCTCACCCAGTTCCATGCCAAAGGCTCCTCCGAGGTCGGCGGCGTCGAGTTCGGCCAGCAGGCGCTCGTACGTCACCTCGTCGGTCGGTCCGAGGAACCGCAGCGTCAGGTGCCAGTTGTCCGGCGGCGCCACTTTCCCCGGGGGCCCCTCCTTGCCGAACACGTCGGCGAGAACGGCGGCCAGCAGATCCCGGGTCTCCGCGGGTGGAGTGACG
>JAOUGY010000438.1 GCA_029865445.1 Acidimicrobiia bacterium
GTTCGTGGTCGCTTCCAAGACCTTCACCACACTCGAGACGTTGAGCAACGCCCGTAATGCCCGGGCATGGCTCGTGGAATCGCTCGGCGACGAGCGGGCGGTTTCGCGTCACTTCGTTGCCGTGTCAACCAACGCGGACGAGGTGGAGTCGTTCGGGATCGACACTGACAACATGTTCGGGTTCTGGGATTGGGTAGGTGGCCGCTACTCGATGGACTCCGCGATCGGACTCTCTCTCATGATCGGTATCGGTCCCGACGCCTTCGGTGAGATGCTCACCGGGTTCCACACCATCGATCAGCACTTTCGGACAGAGCCGTTCGAGACGAACGTCCCGGTGTTGATGGCGCTCATCGGCGTGTGGTACCGCAACTTCCTCGGCTTCCCGACCCATGCCGTGCTGCCGTACAGCCAGGATCTGGACAGGTTTCCCGCGTATCTCCAGCAGCTCGACATGGAGTCGAACGGAAAGCGTGTCCGTCTGGACGGCACTGTGGTGGGGACCGACACCGGTCCGATCCTGTGGGGTGAACCCGGCACGAACGGCCAGCACGCCTTCTATCAATTACTCCACCAGGGAACCACCGTGGTACCGGCAGACCTCATCGGGTTCGTGGAGCCGAACGAGGACATCGGTGGACAGCACGACCTGTTGATGGGGAACATGTTCGCGCAGGCGGAGGCTCTGGCGTTCGGCCGCTCATCTGACGAGGTGGCGGCCTCGGGCGTCGATCCGGCGTTGGTGGCGCATCGCACATTCCCTGGCAATCGTCCGACCACGATGATCCTGGCGCCCCGCCTCACCCCGTCCACGCTGGGTCAACTCGTGGCTCTGTACGAGCACAAGGTGTTCGCCCAGGGTGTCGTGTGGGGCATCAACTCGTTCGACCAGTGGGGTGTGGAGCTGGGCAAGGTGCTCGCCACCCGGATCATCGACGAGTTGACGGCGATGGAGCATCGCGACCTCGCCCACGACGCATCAACCAACGCCCTGATCGAGCACTATCGGCAAGCTCGCAATCGTTGAGGCGTCCCGTGATCAGTGGTGGTGGTGCCCGCCGCCGTGGTCATGTCCGCTGGACCCCGAACCGGGGTCCTGGGGGCCCACTCAACAGCCGACTTCGCCGTAGTTTCCGCAGCAGTCGGATCGGTTCTTCACCTTGATGGCGGTGTTCTTCCTGAGCATCCGGAGTTTTTCGGCGATCGTCGCATCAGATGTGCGCCAGTTGGAGACGAAGTCCCTTGGGTTGGGCAGGGGTCTGGGCATGAGCGGAGGCTACTGCAGCGCCGACCGGATACGCTGACGGAATGCCTTTCCGGTGTCCTCACTGTGGGAACAAAACGCGGTTCGACGTGATCGAGACGATCCACCGCAAGCGATTCCATCACTACTCCCTGGGTGGTGATCTCGAGATCGAGTCGGAGGAGATCCTCGACCGGGTGATCGAGGAGGTCAGATGCCGGTGGTGTGATCGCTCCGACGGCATCGAAGTGGTCGGGCCGGAATCGATCGCGTAGCGACCGCCGTCAGCGCCGGAGGTTCTTGACGGTCAGCGTCAGGAAGAAGGCGACGATGGGCACTACGGCCATGGTCGCCGAACCCGAGGTGTTGGCGTGGAAGCTGATGACCAGGCCGAGTGCAACCGATGCCACGCCGATGGCGGATGCCAGCAGCATGATCATGGGTACGCGGTTCACGAGGAGCGTCGCGGTGGCGGCGGGCCCGACGAGGAGACCGAACACGAGCAGCGTCCCCACCGTCTGGAACGAGCCGACGATGGCCAGCGTCACGAGTCCGAGGAGGGCCCAATGGGCCATGCGCGGACGCATCCCCAGCATTCGGGCTTTCTGCTCGTTGAAGGCGAGTACGAGGAACGGGCGGTATCCGATGACCGTGGCACCAACTGCCACCACCGTGATGAGCGCCAGGAGCACGATGTCCGATGAGGTGACGCCCAACGCGTCCCCGAAGAGGATCCCCGTGAGACTTCCCGTATAGGAGTCGGTTCTCGAGATGAGGATCACGCCCAAACCGAGCATGCCAACGAACAGCAACCCGATCCCCGTGTCCTCGGAGAACGTCTGCTGTCGGTGGACGAGGTTGATCCCGGCAATCATCACCACGGCCGCACACGCGGCGCCCAGAAGTGCGCTGAAGTCGAGGAGCACGGCGAGGGCGACACCCGGGATGATTCCGTGCACGAGGGCGTCACCGAGGAACACCATCCCTCTGATGATCACCCACGTCCCGACGACGGCAAGGGTGATGGCCGCCAAGGAACCCCCGACGAGCGCCCGCTGCTGAAAGGCGAGCTCGAACGGCTCGATCAACCAGGACACGATTGGCACCTCCGGTTCCGATCAGCTCGACAGGGCATCCGCGATCCTCGAAGCGTTCGTAATCAGAAGACTGATGAGCGTGTCGGCTCCGGAACCCGGTTCGCCGAGTGAGTCGCTGAACAACTCGACCACCTCGATCGGCCGGCCGATTTCGGCGGCGACGGATTCGGCAAGGTCGGTTCCGGAGATGTTCTCGACGAAGATGGCGGGGGCGTCGTACTCCTCGATGGTGTCCACGAGCGCCGCCAGCTCGGCCGAGCTGGGCGAGGCCAGGGTGGAGCCTCCTGGTATCACCGATCCGATCACGTCGAAATCGTATCTCGCGGCCAGGTATCCGAATGCTTCGTGGTTCGTGACGAGGTAGCGGCGCTCCGGGGCCACCGCGCCGAGGATGGCGGCGATCTCGGCGTCCGCCGTTTCCAGCTGCTGGGCGTACTCGTTGGCCCGTTGCGGCCAGTCCACGTCGGGTGAGATGGATGTGAGCCGTTCGCCGATGGCACGAGCTGCGGCAGCCATACGGATGGGGTCCATCCAGAGGTGGGGGTCCCCGTCGGCATGGTTCTCTTCTGATCCTTGGTGTTCCTCGCCTTCCTCGTGGGTCCCGGAGAAGGGGATGGGATC
>JAOUGY010000439.1 GCA_029865445.1 Acidimicrobiia bacterium
ATACGCCTATCTGTTCCATCCGCCGGACCAGTCCCTCACGGAGGAGGCCCACCGTCGGCTCGAAGCAATCGGCGAGGCCACGGACCTGGGGTCGGGTTTCCAACTCGCCATGCGCGACCTGGAGATCCGGGGCGCCGGTTCGGTCCTGGGTGAGGTGCAGTCGGGACATGTGAGCGCCGTCGGCTTCGACCTCTATGCGGAGCTGGTGGCCGAGGCGGTGAACAAGCTGGAAGGTCGGACGTTGATCGATGAGGCTCCGGCCGAGGTGAGGATCGAGTTGCCAATCGACGCCCACCTGCCCGACGACTATGTCCCGGATCAGCAGCTCCGATTGGAGGCCTACCGGCGCCTCGCCCTGGCGACGACCCACGAAGAAGTCTCGGATGTGGCGGCCGAATGGGAGGACCGGTACGGTCCGGTCCCGCCACCGGCCCGTTCGCTGACCGACATCGCCCATCTTCGCGTCGAGGCGCTCCGGATTGGGCTGAACGAAATCGTCAAGCTCCACCACGAGGTGAGGTTGGGACCGGTCGACCTCAGCCAGTCACAGGAGATCCGGCTGCAGCGTCTCGCCCGGGGTGCGGTCCTCCGAGCCGGGGAAGGAGTGATCTTTCTCCCGGCTCCCGACGACCTGGTGGAGGGCCTTCTCGGGTTCATGGCGAACATGTGGCCGCCACCTGACGGGAAGAGCCCATCGCCGGGGCCGTAAAGGGTTTTTCACGCACTACCATCCTGACCTCTCCCCAGTTTGAGGTCCCCGTTGAAGACTGCCTTGCGCCTGTTGCTGCCCTTGTCCGTGCTCGTTGCCGCCTGCGGCGGCGGCGGAACCCAGGTTGCCGCCACCGTCAATGGTGTGGAGATCACGGTCGACGACGTCACCGCCCTCATCCAGACGGCCGATGCGTCGATCGAGACCACGGTATTCCGAACCCAGCTGAACAACGAGATCGTGTGGCGTGCCGTCCAGGGCGCCGCCGAAGAACAGTTCGGGATCTCCGCCACCGAGGAGGAGGTCTCCGAGCAGTACGAGTTGTTCAAGACTCAGCTCGAGGCGAACGCAGCCACATACGAGGAGGCGCTCGAGGCGAACGCGATCACGGATCTGCGGGTGCGGCAGGCCGCCGAGCAGGAACTCGTGATCACAGATCTTCGTGAGGCGCTATCGGAGTCGGCCCCAGAGGTGTCCGATGAAGAGATCGAGGTCGAGTTCACTACGAACGACAACCAATACCGCAACGCTTGCATCAAGCACATCCTCGTGGAAACCGAGGAGGAGGCGCAGACGGTGAAACTCAGACTCGACGACGGTGAGGACTTCGCCACCGTCGCCGGGGAGGTTTCCATCGAGCCGCAGGCGGCCCAGACGGGTGGCGACCTCGGATGCTCCAATCTCGCACGGTACGTGCCCGAATTCAGCGATGGCGCCGAGGCAGTGGGAGTGGGCGTCGTCAGCGACCCTGTGGAGTCCGACTTCGGCTGGCACGTGATCCTGGTGGATTCGATGGATGACGACGAGACCGTGAAGTCGACGATTCGGGAGCAACTGGCTGTGACCGTCGAGCAGAACTACTTCCAGGAGTGGATCACCGGCGTGCTCACCGATGCAGAGGTGACGGTCGACGAGCAGTACGGCTCGTGGGCCACCGATCCTCAGCCCGGCATCGTGCCGCCCACCACCGAAGCCCCCGCCACGCCCTCGACCGAGGCGCCGGCGAGCACGGAGGGTTCCGGCGGGTGATTCACGTCGTCGGACTCGGTCCCGGTGATTGGGACGGAACCGACGAGACCGCACGCCGGCTTCTGAGTGACGGCGACCGGGTGGTGGTGGTGCGGACCCGCAGCCATCCGGCCTCCGAGACGCTGGCATCTCGGCGATCGGTGACCTTCTGCGACGACCTCTACGAGCGCAGCGAGGCGTTCGAAGACGTCTATTCGGCGATCGCCGAGCGGGTTGTCGACACGGCCCGTGATAGCGAAGTCGTGTATGCGGTCCCGGGGAGCCCCACGGTGGGCGAGTTCGCCGTGGGCTTGATTCGCGAGCGGGCACGGGCCGCCGGGATTCCCGTGGAGGTTCATCCGGCGACTTCGTTCCTCGACGCATGTTGTGACGCCCTCGGCATCGATCCGTTGCGCGATGGGCTCAGACTGCTGAACGGCCATGAGCTGACCGAGCCGTTTGTCTTCGACGTCCCAACGGTCATCGGACACATCGACCTGCCCGAGGTCCTGGCGGATGTTGCAGCCCGCATCGACCGGGTTCTGCCCGAGGACGCGGAGATCTGTGTGCTTTCGGGGCTCGGCTCGGCAGATGCGACCATCGTATGGGGACGCCCGGTCGAACTCGACCCTTCTCTCGCCGGTGTCCGCACCTCCCTGTTCGTGCCGGTCGTGGACGGGGGAGTGCTGGGAGCGATCCGGGCCATGGATCGACTTCGGGCCGAGTGCCCGTGGGACCGGGTCCAGACCCATCACTCGCTCGTGCGGTACCTCATGGAGGAGAGCCATGAGCTCGCCGACGCACTCTCGGCGCTCGGAGACGGCCCCGATCTCGGCGCCTATGCGGACGTCGAGGAAGAACTCGGTGACCTCCTCCTGCAGGTCCTGTTTCATTCCGTCATCGCACGCGAGGCAGGGGCTTTCGACATCGGTGACGTGGCCGAACAGCTCAGACGCAAACTCGTGAGACGGCATCCGCACGTGTTCGGTGACACGGAGGCGGCCGACGCAGAAGCCGTGAAGCAGAACTGGGATGCCATCAAGGCGTCCGAGAAGCAGGTGACAAGGGAATCGCTCATGGACGGGATCCCGACCTCGCTGCCCGCGCTCCAACGGGCGGCCGAGGTTCAGCGCCGCGCCAAGCGGATCGGGTTCGACTGGGACGCCGTGGATGCGGTCATGGCCAAACTCGGTGAAGAGGTTTCGGAGCTGGCTGCAGTGCTCGGCGACCCGACC
>JAOUGY010000440.1 GCA_029865445.1 Acidimicrobiia bacterium
CTTCTCCGAGGTGACGACTCGATCGACTGGTTCGTTCCCATCGTCGCCGACGGCGAGGCCGGGTTCGGTGGCGCCCTCAACGTGTTCGAGCTGACCAAGTCGTTCATCGAGGCCGGCGCCGCCGGCGTGCACTACGAGGATCAGCTCGCCGCCGAGAAGAAGTGCGGTCACATGGGCGGGAAGGTGCTGGTGCCCACGAGCCAGCACATCCGCACGTTGCAGGCGGCCCGTCTCGCCTCCGACGTCATGGGTGTGCCCACGTTCGTGGTGGCCCGTACCGACGCCAACGGCGCCAACCTGCTCACATCCGACGTCGACTCTCGCGATCAGGGGTTCTGCACCGGCGAACGCACCGCCGAAGGCTTCTTCCGGGTGCGTCCCGGGCTCGACCAGGCGATCTCCCGTGGACTGGCGTACGCCCCGTATGCCGACCTCATCTGGTGTGAGACCGCTCACCCCGATCTCGACGAAGCTGCGCGGTTCGCGGAGGCGATGCACGCCCAGTTCCCGGGCAAGATGCTCGCCTACAACTGCTCGCCGTCTTTCAACTGGAAGAAGCATCTGGACGATGCCACCATCGCCACCTTCCAGAAGGAGCTGGGGGCGATGGGCTACAAGTACCAGTTCATCACTCTCGCCGGCTTCCACGCGCTCAACTCTTCGATGTACGAGCTGGCCCGTGGCTACGCCACCGACGGGATGACCGCCTACGTCAAGCTCCAGGAGTTGGAGTTTGCGTCGGAGGCCTACGGGTACACGGCCACCAAGCACCAGCGTGAGGTGGGTGCGGGCTACTTCGATCAGGTGTCCACCATCGTCTCCGGTGGTGAGGCGTCGACGCTCGCCCTCGTCGGATCGACGGAGGCCGAGCAGTTCTGAGAGCGGCGTGAGAGCCCCCGAAAGATCGCACGATCTTTTCGGGGGCTTTGCGCTGGCTCGGGGTTGACGCCGGGCGGATAAGCTCCAGCGTGTGTGATCGCACGGAGAGCGAGGAGAACATGAGCAAAATCGTTCACGTCGTGGGTACCGGGACGATCGGCGAACCGCTGATCGGACTGCTGGCCGACGACAAGGAAGCCTTCGGCATCGACGAAGTCACCTTCCACAAGCGGACACCCCTCATCGCCGAGCGCAGTAAGGTGGCCGACCTCGTTCGCCGCGGTGCCGTCCTGTCCGTGGATGACGACCGGCGGGTTGCCTTCGAAGAGCTGGGTCACGCTCCCAAGTTCGGTGCCAAAGAGGCCATCGAGCGGGCCACGGTGGTCGTCGACTGCACACCTGTCGGCAACCAGATGAAAGAGAAATTCTACGAATCGGCTCACGGTCCGATCGGGTTCATGGCCCAGGGTTCGGAGTTCGGCTTCGGCAAGATGTACGCCCGTGGGATCAACGACGAGGCCCTCGTCCCGGGTGAGGACCGATTCCTCCACATCGTCTCGTGCAACACCCACAACATCTCGGTTCTCATCAAGACCCTGGCGATGGACCCGGACGGCACCAACCATCTCGAAGATGGGCAGTTCCTGTGCATCCGCCGTTCGAACGACATCAGTCAGGACACCGGGTTCGCCCCGAGCCCGACTGTGGAGAGTCACAAGGACGACCGGTTCGGCACCCACCACGCCCGGGACGCCCACGGCGTGTTCGAAACGATGGGCTACGACATGAACCTGTACTCCTCGGCGTTGAAGCTCAACACCCAGTACATGCATGCGATCCACTTCCGCCTCGAGTTGGATGCGCCTATGAGCGTTTCGGATGCGGTCGACCGGCTCGTGGAGAACAAGCGGGTCGCCATCACCTACAAGCGGTCCGCAAACTCGGTGTTCAGCTTCGGACGCGATCACGGCTACTACGGTCGGATCCTTTCCCAGACGGTGGTCCCGATCGAAACACTGGCGGTGCGGGGCAACGAACTCATCGGGTTCTGCTTCACCCCCCAGGACGGCAACCCATTGCTGTCGACGGTGGCGGGGATGTTGTGGTACCTGGATCCGCACACGGTGGACGAGAAGATCAACGTGTTGCGCCCGTACCTCTTCCAAGAGGTCTGAGGCCGGGCTCCGCCCGGCCGTCATCGAGTCATCGAGTCATCGAGTCATCGAGTCATCGAGTCATCGAGTCGTTGCTGACCTGCTGACCTGCTGACCTGCTGACAGCCCGGGCTCCTAGGGCACTCGACCCTGGACGTCGGTCGTGTTTCCTGACACGGTGGGAGTGCGATGCAGGTTGCAGTAGCCGTCGTGGTGATCGCGGCCGGTCTGGGTGTGGCGATCTTCGGTAGCCGGGTGGCCGTGGCGGCGGCGTCGCGCCTTGCCGCCGGGAGCCGCATTCCGGCGTTCGTGGTGGGACTCACGCTCGTCGCCTTCGGCACCGATCTGCCCGAGATCGCCAATTCGATCATCGCCTCGCTCAGCGGACATGGCGATCTGAACGTCGGCGACTCGGTGGGGTCGGCAGTGACGCAATCCACGCTGGTGGTTGGTCTGGCGCCGTTCGTGGCGGGCACCGTCATGATCGGCAGGCGGTCGGTTTCGGCTTTGGGTGGAGCGACCGCAGTGGCGCTAGGGGTGGGAGCGGTCCTCGTCGCCGACGGATTCCTGTCCCGCAGCGACGCCGTTGTCCTTCTCGCGCTGTGGGTGATCCTCACCGGGGCGGTGTGGCGATTCCTCCCCAAGAGCGGGGCTCCTTCACTGCCGCTCGGGGGCGGGGTGCTGGCCGGTCTGGGGAGGGTCGCTCTGGGTTTGGCCCTGGTGGGCGGGGGAGCGGCCGCCGCGGTGTGGGGTCTGGTGACGGTGGCTGACACCCTCTCCCTGCCGGAGTACGTGGTCAGCTTCTTCGGAGCCTCGATCGGTACGTCGCTGCCCGAACTGGTGGTGGTGTTGACGGCGCTGCGGAGGGGCGAGCGGGAACTGGCGTTGGGGGATGCGTTCGGGTCGTCACTCATGGA
>JAOUGY010000115.1 GCA_029865445.1 Acidimicrobiia bacterium
TCCGCTCAACGACGTCGCGGAAATCCTCGGAATCAAACACAACGCAGCGAAACAACGCTCGTTCCGAGCGCGGCGCCGACTCGTGTCCGCTTTTCGGGACGCCACACGCGAGATCGCCGACAGCCGCGTGACCGGAAAGGAATTGAAGAATGAAGTCTGACGATCAGGTCATCCAGTTGTTCAAGGCTGCCAACCCGCGTCCGCACCCAACTCATCCCTCGAGCGAACCACCCCCGATCGAAGCATTGAAGATGAGAATGGTGGAACTGCCAGACGTCGACGGGAACCCGATCAGAGATCGGCGCCGCGATGTTCTGCTGGCATCGTCACTTGCTGGTGCTGCTGCAGTTGTCGGGGTGTTTCTGGTCTTGGGCTCGAGCCCGGGGAATCAGGCCTTTCCACCCTCGACCAGCAGCGCCGTTGCTGCTCCGGGAAGAGCCCAAGCGGCGCCTGTTGCAGTCGCCGAGGCAGCAATGGACGCCATTGCACGCAGAGACACCGCCGCGCTCAGGCGACTCTTCGGTTCGGAGGGCACGAGCAGTCGAGCCGACACCATTGTGAATCGCGTCGACTGGTACGCGGCATCGGACACACGATTCGACAACATCTCATGCCGGCCAGATGAAGGCGACTCGACGGTCGAGTGCTCGTTCGAACTCAGCAACCGCATCAGTCGATTCCGCGAGCTGGCTCCGTACCCTGGTACTACCACCTTCGAAGTGGCCGACGGGAGCATCGAGCAAGTGGTAGAGCGAATCGAGTACTTTGGCAACTGGGCCCAAGCGATTCTTCCGTTCATGGGCTGGGTCCAAGAGACCTATCCGGAACAGTTCGATGTTGTGTTCAACGATCCCCCCGACGGTTGGCCCCGGACGACGCCCCAAGCCTTGGGGTTGTACGAGACTCTTTCGATCGAATACACCTCGGGGGAAACGGTGCCGGTGTCGCCGGTCAGAGCGTTTCTGTCGGCACGATCCTCCGGGGACGCGAGCACGCTAGGCGGTGCGCTCGGACCTTCTCCCGACATCGCCGACCTGTGGATCGATGGTTCCGATGACCTTCCGGGGCTCTTCTCGCTCTTCGATCGAACTGGTTGGAAATGGCTCGAGGAGGGTTGCGACATCCCGGACCGTTCGGTCCGGCCTGCGCTCGTCGTTTGCGAGCTGAGGGTGGGAGTGCCCTGGGCAGGACCGGCGACGATCGACCCGCCGTCGAGCGCCACGATTACCTTCAGGCTCGAGGACGGCAGGATCGCGGCCACTGAGTTGAGTTACGACATCGCGTCCCTTGAGCAGTCGATGACCGCGTGGCTGTCATGGCTGGAGAGTTCCCATCCAGGTGACGTCGAACGACTGTACGAACTGGTGGACGGGTATCACACTCCTCGCCTCGACGAAGAGACGCTCGACCTCTTCGAGATTCGCACCCGCGAGTTCCTGAGCACCCGATGAGCCAGGGTGCAGGCCCATGGTTCGGAAATCGGTTGTATTTCCATCAACACGGGACCGTCCTTGATACCCAAGGGAGGGAGAGATGCCGCCCGTGTGCGGCGCAATCCTGGGAAGAGGAGGGTGTCATGACCGAGACGGAGGCCGACACAACAGAACAAACAGCGGTGGGAGTCGAAGCGATCAGCCCGAACATCGAACTCACGGTGTTGGGGCCGATCACGGCGTACAGCGCCGGGAACGCGGTGAGCCTGGGGGGACCCAAACAGCTCACCGTGCTGGCGATTCTCATCGCAGCCAATGGGCGTGAGGTGTCCTCGGACGTCCTCGTCGACGCCCTCTACCGGGACGCCGGCAACCCTCGGGCCCGCCGCATCGTCCACACCTACGTTTCGAACCTACGACGCGAGTTGGGCGACGCCATCCACTCCACCGGGAGGGGATATCGGATGTCGCTCCCCCGGAGGTCCATCGACGCCTGCGTGTTCGAAGATGTCCACCGCCGGGCCCGCGTTGCCGATGACGACGCCGAGGCGAGAAAGTTGTTCGGGCAGGCGCTCGACCTGTGGACCGGTGACGCCTACACCGGACTCGAAGATGTCGAGCTGCTCGCCCCCGAGATCGCTCGACTCACAGAGCTGCATCTGACGGTGACCGAAGCTCGCATCGATCTCGACCTCGGGGCCGGGCTCCACCGCCAGCTCGTGGCCGAGCTCGACGGGCTGGTCATCAGGCACCGGTTCCGGGATTCGTTCCGGGCGCAACAGATGCTGGCCCTCTACCGATCGGGCCGCCAGCGCGAGGCGCTTCAGGCATACAACCGATACCGGACGGACCTCGCCGGCGTTGGACTCGAACCATCCCGGTACCTCCAGGCCCTCGAACACCAGGTCCTCACCCAGGATCCGGCGCTCGACCTCTGAGTAGGGCCCGAGCTCTGCTCGGGCCCTACCTCAATATCGGGTACCGAGTACCAGGTACCTGAGTCGGCTCTGCGGACTGCTCGCTCACCGAGGATCAGACCGCCAGAGTTCCTCCGAACACCTGCCAGGCGAGAGCCGACTTCGCCACCAAGCTCAACAGGATGTAGAAGCGCTCGCCGAACAGATAGTCGCGCCACCGCCCGATCTGGCGGTATTGCAACCACTGGTTGAGGGCGAACACGTTGAAGAACACGAACAGCGAGATGAAGATCCCGTAGACGAACCCGGGCGGCTCGGCCGGGGTTCCCGGCGACACCAGATACACACCTATGGCGATCCACGGAACGATGCCGGCGAGGCAGCCCAGCCAGAAGGGTGTCAACGAGCCGCCCGGCTCCTCGTACTTCTCCTGCACGGCGCCGAAGAAGATCATGGCGGCGTTGACCCCGAACAAGGCGATGAGGGCGGAAATGTCGCCGATCCCGGTGAGCATGGCGATCAGCACGATCATCACCGACGACGACAGCGAGTACTCCACCCACCGGAAGTGGTTGCGGTGGTGTGCGAGACCGTTGAGATACCTCGCATAGAAGCCCGGGCTGATGATCAACCAGTGGAACACGGCCGACAGGAACAGGAAGATCGCCACGCCCCAGGCCACCGAAATATCCAACAGGACCTCGGGCGGACCGGCCGCCGACCCGGGAGGGCCTTCGAGGAAGGTAGCTGTGACCGGCAAGGCGAACTCGGTGGCGAGGGCCAAGACCGCCACGCCCTGGGCTGCGTGCAACACCCCCATCACCAGGTTGTAGAGACGAAGCCGGTTGGAGTTTTCGACGGCCACGAGGGCTCCCTTCCAGTTGCTGGTCCCGTTTCCCACCGCTCGGGGAATCCCGGTATCGACGAGATCAGGGTAGAACCAGGTGTGATGCCACTGGTAAACGTGCTCAACCGACTCTCGATGCGGCTCCGGACATGAACGTCGTTGTCTTCGGAGCGAGCGGGTATGTGGGCGGACGGCTGATCCCCGTACTGCTCGCAGCCGGGCATGCGGTGAGAGCCATCACCCGCAGCCCCACCTCACTGCGCGACTACCCCTGGCGAGATGACGTGGAGGTGATGCAGGCCGATCTCCTCGATCCGGCCACGATCCTCCCTGCCCTCGACGGCATGGACGCCGCGTACTACCTGGTCCACTCGATGGGAACCGGGGACTTCCAGGACCTCGACCGTCGTGCTGCGGCGAACATGGCGGCAGCGGCGGAGCAAGCAGGGATCGAGCGCATGATCTATCTCGGCGCTCTCGGCCGCGGAGACCTCTCTCCCCATCTCGCCAGCCGCCAGGAGGTGGGGGAGATCCTCGCCACCGGGCCGGTCCCCGTCACCGAGTTCCGGGCCGCGGTGATCATCGGTTCGGGATCACTCTCGTTCGAGATGACCCGGTACCTCACCGAGGTGCTGCCGGTGATGATGACGCCCTCATGGGTCCGAACGCGATGCCAACCGATCGCCATCCGGGACGTCCTCTCGTACCTGGAGGGGGCACTCGTCCACTCCGAAACCAAAGGACGGATCATCGAGATCGGCGGACCCGAAGTCCTCACCTACGAGGAGATGATGCAGGGCTACGCCGGTGCGGCAGGTCTTCGCAGGCGCCTCATCATCCGGGTTCCTGTTCTGTCGCTTGGCCTGTCGGCTCGATGGGTTGGCCTGGTGACACCGCTGCCATCGTCGGTTGCTGAGCACCTCGTCGAGAGCCTGCGCCACGAAGTGGTGGTCACCGACACGTCCGCCGACGAGCTGATCCCCGTCCAGAGAATCGGGTACCGCGAAGCAGTGAGCCAGGCGATCGAGCAGACCCGAGGGGCCGATGTCCCCACCCGATGGACCCGAAGCTCGTGGCAACCCGCCGATCCGCTCCCGTCGGATCCGAGCCACGCCTTCGGGACGATCTTTTCGGATCGACGGGAGGTGGAGGTCGAGGCCGACCCGGCCGACGTTGCCTGGGCTTTCATGCGGGTGGGGGGAGCCAACGGCTACTACGCGGCGAGGTGGGCCTGGCACATCCGGGGAATCATCGACCAACTGTTCGGCGGAGCGGGTCTGCGGCGTGGCCGACGTCATCCCGAGGAGATTCGGGTGGGCGAGCCGCTCGACTTCTGGCGGGTGGTCCGTGTCGAACCGGGTACTTCCCTGGAACTGAAGGCGGAGATGCTGTTGCCCGGTGAGGCGTGGTTGGGGTGGACAGTCGAAAGGACCGGAACGGGAAGCCGGCTCGTTCAGACTGCTTGGTTCGTGCCCCGCGGTCTGTTCGGCCGGATCTACTGGTATGCCATGTTGCCGTTCCACGCGCTGGTGTTCCCACAGATGGCCCGCGGCATCGCCGCCGCCGCCGAGGAACGTGCCCGAATCCGCGCAAACGCCTCCTCGAGCACCTGAGCATCAGGGAAGCGCGGGCGGAGCCCGCGCGCTGCGAAGCCGAACCCGGATCCGAATCGGAGCCACTCCTCCGAATCATCCAACGCCGGACGCCCAGGCGGCCGATCACTCCATCACCCGGAGGGTGGACGGGACGTCGAGACGGCGGAGGCGGCGCCAGTTGAACAAGGGCGCCAAGGCCACTGCCACCACACCCAACACAGAGAGAGCCACTACCAGTGTCGGAGTGAACACGTAGTTCAGCCCGATCTCGGGCACCGTCTCCGAGATGTTGGCCCGCACCGCCCACCGCAAGAAGCCGTATCCGCCGACGGCACCCAGCAGCGTTGCGATCACCCCCAGCGCCGCGCTCTCCACCGTGGCCATCCGCATGATCCGCCGGCGCCGCACTCCAAACGCCAACATCGTGGCGTGGTCCCTCGCTCGCTCGTCGAATGCCACCGACGCCGAGTTGAACGCAATCAGCACCATGAGCAGGATCGAGCCGATCTCTGCGATTTGAAGAATGCCGACGAACTGTTCGAGGAAGTCGCGGATGATGTCGGCCACCGACCCGGCGGCCATCACCGAAGTCACTGCCTCATTGCCGAAGAGCTCGCGTTGCACGTCTGCCAGATCCGACCCCGGGCTCGGTTCCAGGCTCAGCGTGTTGGCGAGACCCGCCATCCCGAGGAGGTCGACGTCGCCGTCGTCTAGATACGCCACGAACCGGAACGGATGGGGATGAAGGCCCGTCACTTCCAGCTCTGATTCGACCAGCGAGAACGACAGTGGGCCCTGGCGTCTCGGATGCTCCACCGTCACCACGTCGCCGACCTCCACTCCGAGGTCTTCCGCCGCCTTCTCCGCCAGCACGACCCCTCCGGGAGCCGGCGACCCTTCCACGAAGGTAGGGTGCCACAGGTCACTCTCGAGGTCGATCACCTCGAGTAACAGGTCGAAACCGACGCCGCCGACCATCACCCGCGACGGAACCCGCAAGCCCGTCTCCGCCGCCCCCACCGACTCCGCAGCTATCACTCCTTTCACTTCAGGTGAGTCGACGGGCCGCACCGTGTCGAGTCCCACCAGAACCCGGTCCGGTGAACCGGCCGTCACCTCGGCCGCTCCCGCATCGATGGTCGCCACGAACGAATCGACCATCACCACCATGCCGACGAGCACGGTTATCGCTGCCGCAATCCCGAGGGCGGTCAGCACCGTCCGCCTGGGCGCACGGAACAGGTTGCGGAACGGGATCTTGGCGAACGTGTCACCCGGAATCCACCGCAATAGCGACGACTTCCCCGCTCGCGCCGCCAGGTGTCCGGTCCTGATTGCCTCGACTGGCTGGACCCTCAGCGCCCTCCACACGGGAATCGCCGCGGCCAGGAACGGAGCCAAGAATCCAATCGCCGCTCCGCCGGCGAACCGGCCGAACTGGAACGGTGTCTGCCACACCGGCAGCGGAAGGAAGTCGACCAGCACTCGCTTCATCGCCTGGTTGATGACCACACCCAATCCGACACCGAACACCACTCCGAGAAACGCGATCTCAGCGCCGACGAGAAGCGGTCGAACCGCAATGCGCCAACGCGGAACGCCCAGCGCCATCGAGATCCCAAACTCGCGCCGGATCGACTCCACCATGCGCGACGTCGAGTTGAACGCCGCCGCCACCGCCCCGGCGAAGATGAGACCGGCAAAGACGGCCATGAACTGACGATCTCCCTCCAGATCGTCGTAGAGGAGACGCCTGGTCGGGTCCTCCTCACCGGTCGCCACGGTGGCGCCCAACTCGGGGTGAACCGTGTCGAAAACGGCCTCCACCGCCGCCGCCAGCTCCACAGGATCGGCCCCGGATGAGATCACGAGATCGTTGACCACAGGGCCGAATCCCGCAATCTGCTGCGCCGTTTCGACCGAGGTGAACAACACCCCGTATTCCGCCTGCCCGAAGAATCCGCCTTCGGGCGGCTGGACGATGAAGTATTCGGGGGCAACCCCCTGACCCACCCATTCGAATTCGGACCCGCCGGCCAGCGTGAGCGTTCCCGATGCCCCGAGGTTGTAGAACGACCCGAAGTTCTGCTCGAGGATCACTACCGGCTCTCCGGCGTCCGCCGACCCCAGGCCGCGACCCCGCTGGACGTCGACAACATCGACGGACGCGTCCACCTGCGCCCCTACCACCGCCCCGCGCACGATGATCGTCTGATCTGGAGTGGAAGCGTCGAACCGGATGGGAACGATCAGCCGCTCCTCGGCAACGGCCTCGCCGTCGAGCAGATCTGAAACCGCCGCCGTCAGTTCTCCTTCGGCGGCGAGACTGCCGGTGGCGAGGGTGACCCGAACGTCGTGGGCGTTGACCGCGGCGTAACTCTCGTCGTAGGAGATCTGCGCCCATTCGGTGGTTGACAGCATCCCTGCGTACATCCCGGTGCCCACGGCCACCACCAGAGCGATCACCGCCACCTGGACCCATCGAGCCCGCAAGTCCCGCCACGTCCACCGGAACAGCAACATGAACACCTACCAGTGCAACTCGGAGATCGCAGCCCGTCCTCCCGCCGGTGCTCCGTCCGAGATCACCCGACCCGACGACAGCTCGACAACACGGTCGGCGATTCGGGAGATCTCACGATTGTGGGTGACAACGAGGACCACCCGCCCATCGGTGGCCTGAGCCCGCAACAACTCGAGGATCTGAACACCGGTCTCGAAGTCCAGCTCGCCGGTCGGCTCGTCGGCGAGCAGGACCGGATTGCCGGTTGCCAGCGCCCGGGCTATCGCCACCCGCTGCTGCTCGCCGCCGGACAGCTCGTGGGGGAAGTGTTCGGCTCTGTCGCCGAGACCTACTGACTCCAACACGTCGCGGGCGGACGGCCCCGTCGTCCGCCCGGCGACGTCGATTCCGAATCGGACGTTCTCTTCGGCCGTCAACCCGGGGAAGATGTTGAAGCTCTGGAAGATGAAACTCACGGTCGAGCGTCGAAACGCAAAGAGGTCGGACGGAGTAGCTGAGGTGATGTCCACATCAGCCACCCGAATCTTCCCCGACGTGGGCGTGTCGAGAGCCCCGATCATGTTGAGCAGAGTCGTCTTTCCACTGCCGGACGGCCCCAGCACCACGAGAAACTCGCCAGGGTCCACGTGAAGGTCCACGCTCTCCAGGGCGGTGATGGTGATGGGTCCGACCTGGTATCGCCTGCTGACGTCGATCAGTTCGATCACCGGATCCATAGGTGCACGGTCGCGGACCTCGGTGTCGTCCACCCAGAGCACAACGTTCGTATTCTGAAGGACGAGGATGCGCTCAGTTCAAATCGATAGATGCGAGTTGGGAGGAGAACACGGGGACCCGTCGCCGGCCGGAGGGGTCGATCAGGTCGAGCGACGCCTTCGAGGTCGCAGAGCCGGCCCTCACTTCCTTCAACTCGCCGCCCTCGACCTCGGCGACCAGCGAATCGACGGTCAGATCGATCGTGAGATCAAAGTCGAACAGGTGCGTCTCCACCCCGGCGATCTCGACCATCACCTGCGGGCGCTGACTCGATTCGAGGTGCTGGCGGGTGAGGGTGACGACCTCTCGCCTGCTCGGGTGGCCCGCTGTCCGGTCCATGGCCTGGCGGATCCGGGCCTGTGATTCTGCCGCCCACCACAGGACATCCGATACCGGCATGGACAACACGGCCAGCGTGGCGGCGACCGCGTCGGTGGTGACCTTCGGGACAAACCCGGTGGCGATACCCATCCCCATCCCGGCGATGCCGGATCGCAACGTGGCATCGGCAGTCTTGTCATCGCCGTACAACAGTTCGGAGATCTTCGTCATCATCAATTCCTCACTCTTCGGGCCAGTCGTAGGACTGGGCCGCGGACACGAGGCGAGCGAACACCTCAACCTCGCGGTCGGCGGGCGCCAGTGAGGCGGAAGGTCGGGTGGCGTTGACCCTCACCCTCGGGATAGGGAGTGTGGCCTTCCTCGCCCTGGCACGCCGCCTCAGCGCATACGCCCCACCTACCACCAACACCACGGGCACCAGGGCGCCGCCTGTCTCCTCGTCATCGGGCTCCTGCCGGGAGATGGTCACCAACGGGATCTCGGAGGCCTCGGTCGTCACAGGTTGACCGGTGGTCACAGGTTGGGCTTCGGTCGTCGGAGGCGCCACGGTTGTGACCGGCTCCGGCACCGAGGTGGTGGGTGCGGCCTCGGGTTCGACGAAAGATGAGATGAGCTCGACGGACAGACCGCCGGCCGACGTCGACACGGCTGCGAAGCCTCCGATGACACCCGCACTCTCAGACGCCATCACCACCGTCACAGCGCATCGCTCCCCAGGCAACAACGAGACACCCGTGCAAAGGCTTTCGACGACGACCAGGCCCTCCGACCCGGTGACCTCGTCGATCGCCACGGCGGTGTTCCCGGTGTTCACGACGTCGAACACACCCTCGACCACACTGCCGATCTCCGCCTTTCCCAGATCGATGCTGCCGTCCGGGTCCGGGCTGACAGATGGGGCCCAGGGTTCGAAGGTGACGTCATCGATGGCCAGGCCGTTGGTGGGTGTTTGCGCGTCATCCCAACGGACCTCCACCGAGCGAATCGGCACTTCGGGCGACCAAACCTCGACGAAGGTGTCCACCGGCACGATGTCCCCGCCAGGAAGGGCGACGCTCGCGACCGCCACCCGGCTGCCTTCGGCGTCGTACCCGATCATCATCACCTCATCGGTTCGCTCTAGACCAGTCCAGGAATACCCGACCCACATGCCCACCCGCGCCTGGGGGTCGTCGAAGTCGATCCGGATCGGGACGGAGCAGAACTCTTGGGAGTAGCAGTGTTCGGCTACCTGCGACCCGGACCTGGCGAATCCTTCTATGGCAATGCCCTGGTCATAGTCGAGGACGCTGGGACTGTTGAAGGTCACGCCGAGATCGGCGTAGAAGTCGGTGATACCGGGACCGGCCGGGGTGCCCGGGCCGGTGGCCGGATAGTCTTCGAAATCGATCGCGAACGTTTGAGGCGCGTCGTCTTTGACCACCGCCACGGCAGGGGTCGACGCAGCGCTCAGGGTGAGGGCGACCAGGGCGAGCACCGAGGACATCACGCCTCCCGCCATCCGATCTGACATCGCCGAACCTCCACATCCGCCTCTACATGGGACCCAGAGACCCCTGGTCAGATACATGGTTCCGCGATACGCGATGCGCCTGAAGTTGTCCCCGTGGGGCAAGGTCCCTGCCAGCGACCGAAGGGAGCTGGGAGGTAGAGGGCAGCCTCAACGCGCGAAGGCCCTGTGAGGTGGACCCGCAACGGCGCCCACCCAAGAGCCATGGCACCCAAGAAACCCGACTCCCGCGTTGAGAAGCCCCCTACCTCCCGGCCTCCGGCCGGCAGGAACCTTCCCCCCTCGCTCCGCTCCGGGGGACAACCGGATGCAATTGTCCCCCACGAAGTGGGGCAAGGTCCCTGCCAGCGACCGAAGGGAGCTGGGAGGTAGAGGGCAGCCTCAACGCGCGAAGGCCCTGTGAGGTGGACCCGCAACGGCGCCCACCCAAGAGCCATGGCCCACAAGAAACCCGACTCCCGCGTTGAGAAGCCCCCTACCTCCCGGCCTCCAGCCGGCAGGAACCTTCCCCCCTCGCTCCGCTCCGG
>JAOUGY010000116.1 GCA_029865445.1 Acidimicrobiia bacterium
GGAGATCCCGAGCTCGCCGGCGATCCTGTGGACGTCGGCCAGGCCCAGCCCCGGATCCGTCGCGCCCGTGACCTGATCGTCGAGACGCGAAGCCAGCCGGATGATCTCACCGACGTCCTCGTCGGAAAAGCGGTGCTCGAGCCCTTCGCTCCGTTCCACGCCCGAATCGTACCGACCGCCCGCTGACAGGTGGGCGTCACTGGTAGCTGATGAACACCGGTTGGGGGTCGACGGACAGCGTCTGTGCCGGTGTCGCCGTCGGCGTGTCCTCGTCGTAGAAATTCTTCCACCCCCACAACCATCCCGTGTCTAGGGCTCCCTGAGTGATCGCATCGAATGTGCCGTACTTGCTCGCCAGCGGTCCCTGGCCATCCATCTGGATGACGACGGCCAGCTCCGGGTGCGTCCGAACATCCTGGCGGTCGCTGATCATCGAGAGCTTGAACTGGTGGACCATGAAGAGTTTCTGAGGCAGAGCGTGTTCGCGTACGAGGCCTGCGAGCCAGCCGGACACCTCGTTGATCTCTGCGGCGGAGACCGTTCCGATCTGTCGCAGGTGAACCTGATCGGGGCCCAACCGCCACTCCGGATCGAGCGCGAGACCGACGTGAGGGAGCAACAGCAGCTCCTCGTATCGTTGCGCCTGGGTGAGGAAATCGGTGCGTCCCGGCTGGAGATCGATCACCACATACACACCGGACGCCGCCGCCGCATCGATCCAGGGGCGAATGTCGTCGACGGACAGCTCCGCCGAATAGTCGCCGTCCTCTCCTGCGCCAGCCGATGCCACCGTCGCGATCAGGTCGAAAGCCGGGATCGACGTCACGCCGTCTTCCGCCTCGTACGCCGCGGCGAGTTCGCGGGCGCGATCGACCGATGCCACGGCGTCCTGTTCACCCAGTACACCGAGGGCGGGGGAGTACGGGCTCCCGTAGAGGGCCACCATCCGCCGGTCCGCCAGCACCAGCTGTCCGCCGCCCGGCACCTCGAGGCCTCTGCGCACGACATCGAGCTGCCATGTCGCCCGATCGGGAAATGCTCCGACGAAGGTCACCCGACCGTCGACCACGGCGGACCGCTCGTCGCCGTCGATGCTCCGGAGGTCGGAGGGCGCTTGGGCGATCCGGCCACCGCCTGCTGCTGCCGCCGGTGCCACCACCAAGCCGAGGTCTCCGGCACCCCTGGCCAGCATCCACAGGCGTTCGCCCGAGGGTTCGTGGCGCTCCGGACTGCGATTGGCCGGACGCGAGACCATCCTCGTCTCGGGGAAGCGATCCAAGGTCACGCCCACGGTGACCACTGTGCGTGGGCGGAGTCGTTCTACCTCGGCTCTCACCCTGGCCGGATCGTCGGAAGAGAGCACCAAGAGCGGGCCCCCTTCCGCCACCGCCACTTGCGATCCCGTGGCGAGGGCGGCGGAAGCCGTACCGGAGACCACGACATGGTCGGCACACGTGGGGAACACTGCCTGGGAGAGGGCGATGGACGCCTCTTGCAGATCGTCGGTTGAGGCGAGCGCCTCGGTCTCGACCGCCACAGGCTCGCACATCCGCTCGGGGACGGTCACTTCTGTGGTGGTCGACACGAGTGACGTGGGCGTTGTCGTGGCGATCGGTCCAGCAGGCGCGGCCGTGCATGCAGCGACCAGCAGGGCGGTAGCCGCCAACCCGGCTCTCATCACGTCTGGTCTTCGACCCTGAACAACACGTTGAGTGTTTGGATTCCCACCGCGACGCCCCAGCCTGCGGCCGGCCACCACACGCAATCGATCGATTGGTCCGCGAACCAATCGAAGGCCGCAAGCCCCGCGATGGTGGCGAAGTATGTGGTGAGGCTCGCTCTCCGCTCCATCAATTGGGCGGGACGGTTCGAACCGGTCGTCTCGCGGTCCACGGCTCCGGATTCGTCGAGCATTCGAGCCTGAACGACTTCGAGGATGGCTTCATCGGAGACCCTCAACTCCAGGGCGACGCGACGGAGATCGTCGACCGTGAGACCGTCGGCGCCGCCTCGATCTTGGTCGAGTCGCTTCGCGGCTTCGATGAACTCACCCACCTCGTCCTGATTGAAGCGACGATCGGAGAAGTCGCTGAGATCCACGTCCATGAGTCTATTGGATCAGCCGAGCGTCAACCGGACCCACGCTCTACGGTGGCATGCCGGACAGCGGAGTCGCCGTGAGTAGGGCTTGCCGGGGACCCAGAGGCTCAGGCCCAGGACGCGGCGCAGAGCATCTCCGGCGCCGACGTGTGTGGTCGCACCACACCGCTGGCAGTCGATGAGGACGGGACCGGGAGGCTGATCGGCGTGGGAGAAGAGCGCCGCCTTTCCGTCCGCTGCCTGATCCTGTCCCGTCTGGGACGTGAACAATGCGCGTTTGCCGGTTGGGTCGTGGCTCATGTCAAGGCCTCCAGATGTGCTGCGAGTTCACGATACGCCATGGCTGCTCGGGATGAGCTGGCGTGGTCGAGGATCGAGATCCCACGCCCCGGAGATTCGGCGACCTTCACCGATTTGGGAATGAACGGTTCGAGGATGCGGATGTCGTGTGACTCGCGAATCCGGGCGACCACATCGCGACCCAGCCGGGTGCGGCTGTCGAAGAGTGTGATCACCGCACCCGCCACTTCGAGTTCGGGATTTGTGAACGACCTGACGTCGGTGACGGTCTCGAGCAACTGCCCCAGACCTCGCAGCGTCAGCAACTCCGCTTGCAGCGGGATCAACACTTCTCGTGCCGCGGTGAGTCCGTTGATCGTGAGGATCCCCAGCGATGGCGGGCAATCGATGAGCACGAAGTCATACCGCTCGGTAGTGGCCCGGAGCGCTCTCTGCAGCACGTACTCGCGACCGGTCTTGGCCAGGAGATGAACCTCGGCTCCGGCGAGGTCGATAGAGGAAGGAGCGACGTCGAGTCCGTGTGACTCGTACAAGATGTCATCGATCGATGCACGTCCCATCATCACCTCGTGCATCGACGGTTCCGGCTCGTCCTCGACGCCGGCGGCGAACGAGAGCGAGGCCTGAGGATCCAGATCTACGACCAGGACCGACGCACCCCTCTCGGCGAGGGCCGCCCCCAGCGCGTGAACCGTGGTCGTCTTGGCCACGCCTCCCTTCTGGTTGGCAACCGCGATGACTCTGCCCATGACCAGATTCTCCCACGGGAATCAGGCGAACGTTTCGACTGTTGGGACCAACCACACGAACAGGAGAGATGATGACGGATCGCGGACGAGTGCGAGTCGAGCCAGGCGCCAAACGAGTCAGGGCAATGCTCGACGGGCAGTACGTGGCCGACACCACGACACCGCTTCTCGTGTGGGAGAAGCCGTACTACCCGACCTACTACATCCCTCTCTCCGACATCGCCGACGGAGTGCTGGTGGACAGCGGGCAACGATCGAAGTTGCCCAGCAGGGGAGAGGCCGTCGAATACGCCGTCGTCACCCAAGCGGGGACCCGACCGGATGCAGCCTATGCCCACCCGGAGTCGCCGATCCAGGAACTCCGATCGGCGGTCGCACTGCGTTGGGATGCCATGGATCACTGGTTCGAAGAGGACGAAGAAGTTTTTGTCCACCCCCGCGACCCATACAAGCGCGTGGACGTACTTCGCTCGTCCCGAACCGTTCGGGTGGAGATCGACGGGGTGACCGTCGCCGAGAGCTCCAACCCGACTCTGCTGTTCGAAACCAGTCTCCCCACCCGGTATTACCTCCCGATGACCGACGTCCGCATGGACCTGTTGACGCCCACCGACACGGTCACGAGTTGCCCGTACAAGGGCGATGCCAACTACTGGTCGGTGGGGGAGCGCCGCGACATCGCCTGGGGATACCGGTTCCCGGTGCGCGAATCCCAGGGCATCGAAGGCCTGGTTTGTTTCTACAACGAGAAGGTCGACATCACGGTCGACGGGGTGGCCGGAGAGCGGCCAAACACGGTCTTCTCCTGAGGTTCGGTAATTCACCGACATCGGCACACGAGCGACGCCTAACGTCGGTTCCACGATGACAGAAGAGAGGAGGTGAACAGCTTGTACCTGACAGTGACTCTCGAGATCGCGTCTGCCGGCTGCGCCTCCTCGGCGCTCCCGACAGTCGATTGACTCGATTGCTCGATCGAAAGGAGCGTTGCCATGCACGCCGTCCACGAAGCCGTGGTCAAGGCGATGGTCGAATACCGTCGACCCGTATCGCAACGTCGCCCGGCGTCTCGGCCGGTCAAGCGGGAGGATCCCCGCCGACCGAATCCGAAACCGCCGAAGGCGGCATGAAGACCGGACAGGGGACCCCTCCCCATGAGTGGGTCCCCTGTCTCTTGTTTGCTCCTCGGAGCCGGCCGGTGTTCTGTTCCTGGCGCGATGGTTGAATCTCCTCCTGGATCGACTCCTTCTACGATCCGCTGATGCACTGGCCCAGCGCTCGCCTCGGCATGCGTCACATGGCACCGCTGTTGCTGGGCGCCTTTCCGTTCGGCGTCGTGCTCGGTGTCACCGTCGCCGAATCCACGGTTCCCGACTGGGCCGGATGGTTGAGTGGGTTACTCATCTTCGGAGGTTCGGCCCAGCTGGTGTCGATCACTCTGCTTGGCGAGGGCGCGCCCGCCGCGTCCGCCCTCGCCGCCGCCCTTGTCGTGAACGCCCGCCATGTCATGTATTCGGCAGCCATGGTTCCGAAGTTCCGGCACCAGCCCCGATGGTTTCGATGGCTCGGTCCATACCTGCTCATCGACCAGGTGTTCGCCCTGTGTTCGGTCCGTGACGACGAACCGCAGCGGTGGCGCTCCTACTACCTGGGAATGGGGATCCTCGCGCTGTCGATGTGGATGATCGCCATGACGGTCGGCTTGACCCTGGGGGCCGTGGTACCCGATGGACTGGGCCTGGACTTCGGGATTCCGATCTTGTTCATCGGGCTGGTGGTGCCGACCCTCGTTCGACGCCCACCCGTGGTGGCCGCACTCGTGGCAGTCGTGGTTGCGGCCCTCACAACCTGGGTCCCTCACCGGGGCGGAATCCTCATCGGCGGTGCCGCAGGCATGGTCGCCGGAGCGATCGCGGACGGCCGGTGAGAGAATTCCTCGTCTTTGTGGCGGCCGGTGCCGGCGTCTACCTCGCCCGGGCGTCGTTCATCGCAGCCGTTGGTGACCGGACGCTGCCGGAGTGGGCGGAACGGCTGCTGCGCAATGTCGGTCCGGCGGTTCTTGCGGCGCTCGTCACTTCGCTGCTCCTCACCGACGGAATCGGGTCGTTCGTCACCAATCCGGCTCGGCTTCTCGCCGTGGCCGTGTCCATCCCCACGGCTGTGAAAACCAGAAGCTTCGTGTGGACCTTCGTCGTGGGGATGGCGATGTTCTGGACCGTGGGGGCAATCACCGGGTGAGGAAATCAGCAGCTTCCGACCGTTGCCACCACGCCCACGTGGTCCGAACCGGTCAGCGGCACGACTTGATCGTCCTCTGAGCACAGTCCACGGACGAGGATGTGGTCGATCCTGAGAACGAAAGGCCACCACTTCCGAGAAGTAGTCGATGCCCAGCCCGAGCGCATGGCGTCTTGGAGGCCTCCGACCTCGAGGACAGTTCGGTAGCCGATGCCTCGGTCCGAGGCGTTGAGATCGCCCGCAACCACGACCGGCCCGGAGATCGATCGAATCGCCTCGGAGAAGTCCTCCACCAGCCGTTGGCGGGTTGGAGGGAGCGCTTCGGAGGTCCCGTTGTAGAACCAGGGACGGCGGAGGTGCGCCGCGATCAGGGTGAAGGACAGCGGTGCGTCGACGGTCACCGCTCGCAGCCTCCGACCCGTCAGAGCTTCGCTCTCGATCGGCGTCAACGGGTACTTCGAGAGCACCACGAGGGTGGTTCTGTACACATTCTCGTTGACGATCGAGTGCGGATATCGCTCGGCGAGTTCGGGTAGCCGTTTCATGGCGGCCGGATTCGCCTCGAGAACCACGATCACGTCTGGGTCTGCTTCGGCGGCGTCGATCAGGGCGTCGCCTGCGAGGCGATTGTCACCCGTGACGTTGACCGACATGATCCGAACGGTTTCGCCCGTCGGTGGCGGCAGTGGCGCCGGGCTCCGGGGAAGGAGGGTCGCAACCAAGACCATGACGATCGTGCTCACCAGCCCGAGGCGCAGCCTTCTGGACCTCGGTAGGAGTAGCGCAGCGAGGCAACCCGCGCCGATCAGCGGCATCCCGATCGCTGCCACCTCCGTCCACGCGGTCAGGTCGCGCACGGCGAACCATGACCAAGGCGCGGCGACGGAGGCAACGAGGAGGGCGATGCGCCGGGGGTTCACGACGCGGCACCGTAGCCATCTCTCCGGGTAATGGAAGCGTTCGGAGGAGAGGCTGTCAGGCTGTGATGGCGGCGATCACTGCCTCCAAGGCGTCGCGTGCGAGCACACCCATCTCGTCGTCGGTTCGATCCTGGATGGGGTGGGGTACGAACACTCCCTCGACCTGGATACCCAGGCTGGCTGATTGGGCGGCGGCGGCGGTGCGGAATTCCGCCGAGGCAACGAACACTCCCGGTATGCCTCGACCCTCCAGATCGGCGATGTCGTGCACACTGCACGACGTGCAACTCCCTCAATCGGCGAGCGCTTCGATCACCGCCTCGCATTCGGTCGCGATGAGGTGGCGCAGATCGACGGTCGCCGGCTTCGAGAAGGTGGGCTTGGCGTATCTCCGCACCGCCGCACCCCGCCGCGCAAGCAACTCGGCCAGGGTGTCGAGGAACACGTTGCCGCGAGGCTTGGAGATATCGAGGAGGCCGACCGTCCTTCCCTCCAGACCGTCGAGCCTCGCCGCCAGGTTTCGTACCGGCGGCTCCAGCTCGGAGGTCGGATCCAACAAAATCGTCACCTCTCACCACCTCCCGTTCCTCTCACGTCGATATCCACGTATCCAACCCTGGGTTGAGGAGCTGTGCGCGAATCTACGGTCATGGGCGGATCTCCACCGTCGTCAGCTCGGATCCGCCTGGGCCACTCGACCATCCACCGATCACACCCGAGAACATTCCTGCCGTTCCGCCCGCCCGAACGAACCAGAGCCCATCCTCGCGGAATTTGGGGATGATCGCCTCCGCGAAGGAAGGGGGAAGACCTTCGGCAATGCCTCCGGCATCACGGATCAACTCGGTCCCGGGCCTGGTCAACACGTCCTGAATCTCCGCACGCAGCCGGGCCTTCGACCAGCCCGCCTCGGCGAACGTTCGAGCATGCTCCGGCGAAACGACCACGAGCGCATCGAATCGCATCGCCAGCTTGGGATGCCACACGGTCCGGAGCTGTTCGGCGAATGATCTCGCCAGCGACTCGGGAGTCCGGCTGATTTGGTCGACGATCTCGTGCGGTCCGTGTCCCGCGAAGAGCGAGACCGTGCTCGCCTCCGGGCCGAATCCCTGTTCGGTAGACAGCGACTCCCACGGTGACCCCTCCTCCGCCTCGGGGAAGCACAGTCCGATCTTGGCCGGGCTGCCCAAGGTGGCGCGGTCGACGCCGCCCGGCTTCGCCCCGCCGACGTTCCGCACGACCAGATTCAGGGCTCGGCCGATCGTCGAGTTGGCCCTGTTGCCGGGACCGAGCGCGTTCATCCCCGAGTTCATCCCGATCCGCTCCCGGATCGGCCCGTTGACGACAATGACCGGTCCCACGAAGAACGTCGTGGCCGAGACGCCGTGAATGTTGAATCGGTCGGTGGCGACGGCTTCTACGGAGGCGAGAACCACCGGGAGGAACTCCGGCAGGCAACCCGCCATGACTGCGTTGATCGCCACCTTCTCGACGGTGCAAGGAACGAGATCGGGCGCCAGCACGCACACAACCTCGCCGGGATCTCGGGTTGTGCCCGTCAGCATCCGTTCGACCCGCTCTGGCGTGGGCGGGACCACGGGTAGCCCGTCGGTCCATCCCCTCGCAGCCATCGCCTCATGCTCGTCCTCGGCCGATCCCAGCTCGACCGTTCGGGAACGTGTGCGCCGGCCGTTGGCAGCCCGCTGGAGCCGTTCGTGGACAAGGGGCTCGAAGATCAACGAACCGCATCCGGGCCGGTGCTCGGGCAACTCGGGAGCCAGATCGGCGAGGCCGGTGACCGACTCCCACTCGCGTCTGCTCCACCCGGCTACCGATTCCGTCACCGTCCCTCCTTCGACTCGATACAGCGTGGGCGTGGTCTCGGTTTGGAGCTCCCACGACACAACGAGGTCGGTGTCGTCGACCGGAGAGAAACCCGGCGGCCACGACGGGTCATCCTGGGTGACGACCGTGAGACCCGGCCCGTCGAGTATCTGACTCAAGGCCGGTATCACCAGATGGCACGTCGGACAGTCCTTCTTGACCACGGCCACGAACCCATCCGGGAGTCTCATCGGTGCGACCGTAGCTGGGGCCGGCGCACGAGGCGCCTCAGATCGCGGAGAACCATCCCGTCGCCCCCCGATGAGCGATCGAATGCTGGTGGGGGTGGAACATGTAGCGTCCGCGGTCCGAGAGATGGAACTCGATCATCGCCCGCTCCATCTGACCCAAGGTGATGACGTCGGTCTCGAATGCGGGCTGCGATCCGATCCCGGCCGGAAACACCGTGAAGGTCTCCGCGTGGAGGTGAAACGACCCCACCGGTTCGTATTCCATGAGGTTGAGCACATAGGTGCGCACCGGTTCGCCCGCCGGGATCTTGATGGGGAACTTCTCGAAGAATCCGGCCACACCGTTCCATGTGTACAGCTCGTTCCGACCGTCGTCGTTGACGTCCCATCCCGTGAGGGCAAGCACGACTTCGTGGGCGTCCGAGCGCCCCCCTGGAGGATCGACGATCAGTGTCCCGTAGAGGCCCTTCGAGATGTGCAGATCGATCGGCATGGTGTGGCAGTGATATGGGTGCACGCCTGCCGGTCCTGCCTCGATCTCGTAGATCACCTCTCCACCCGGCGGTACCGGTTCCCAGCCATCGTGGATGGGTGAGTGGCGACCGTGGAAGTGGAGGTTGTGGTCGTGCCCGGTGGCGTTGACGAACCGGATCCGGATGAGCTCGCCTTCCGTCGCCCGGATGATGGGGCCGGGCGCCGACCCGTTGTAGGTCCATGCCGCGACAGTGTTGTCACGGCCGACGGCGATCTCGGTCTCGACGACCGTCATCTCGACTTCGACCGGACCCGAGTTCGGCGGCGGCGGAATGGTGACGGCGTCGAGGGCGGTCTCGTCGAGCTCGTTGGGAGGCGAGTAGGAGCCGCCGTAGGGTCCGGCGGCGTCCCCGGCGGGCAGCTCGGAGGACAGCCTCCGTTCCGACTCGTAGTGATCGGTGGTGGGTGCGGCGGAGGAGGCGTGGGCTGCGGCGTGGGTGCCGACCGATCCGAGCACGGCGCCGGCGCCGAGCAGGGTCACCCCGCCCGACCCTAGGCGCTTCAGCGCCTGCCGGCGGGTGAGCCCGGAAGAGGGCTCGGGCGGGAGCCGGTGCTCTTCGCTCAGAAGATCCCTCCCACCAGGAGCGCTACGACGACTGCGCCGAGCCAGCCGACGAGGCCTCCGACGCCGAACCCGAGGCGTTTGGCAAGGCCCGCCCCCCTGTTGCCGAGCGCCGCGAACAAGAACACACCGAGCATCGGAACGGCCACAATGGCGACGCTCCACATGAGTTTGCCCACCAGGGAGCGCTCGGACCGCCAGGTCCTTGCCAACGCCCACAGCCCTCCCAAGACCCAAACCACCAGCGGGACCCACCAGAGCAGCGCCCCAAGGAGGACCGGCCAGAACCCACCATCGAGGGCGATGCCGAGGAACACGGGGCGTGGATTGTCGAACTGGACTCCGGTCGGGAGCTCAGGCGTCGTGATGGCGGACGGATCGAAGTCGAGCGAAGCGAACACGTCCACAGCCGGGCGGACCTCGGCGTCGGCGGGCAGTTGATCGAAATCGAGCGTCGGCTTTGGTGCATCACCGTGTTCCAGGATCGTGTTCTGCCCGAACTTCACCTGAGCGATTCGTCCGAGGTTGTCGGACGACGTCGCCAGACCGTACGGCAGGGGGAGGTTGATGCCGTCGCAGTCGTGGAGGAACAGGAAGTAGGGCACCGAGGTCGCGGCGTCGTTGCCGGCGAAGCAGGAGCCCTGTTCGAGTGGCCCTCCGAGTGTGAGATCGGCCCGTCCCGACCCCCGGATGACGTTGTCGCGGACCTCGTTCCCGCCGGATGGCCAGAGGTTGGCGTCGATCATCGACACGATCTCGACGCCCGAGGTCTTGTTGTTGACGAGCAGGTTGTTGCGTACCACCGAGTCGCGGGCGCCGGCGAGCACGACTCCATTCCCGAACGCAGACCACTCCGCAGTGCGGTTGGGCGCCTCCTCTGCCTCACCGTTGTGGTGGATGTAGTTGCCGGCGACCACCACGTTGTTGGCGGGCGGCAAGAGCTCCGAATCGAGG